>DATAPK010000429.1:0-3484 GCA_036265245.1 Tepidisphaeraceae bacterium
CAGTGACATCAAGCGCGTCTATCGCATCCTTGATGAAGTCGTGGAGTTGGGGCACGATCCCTCTCTATGGCGGCCTCATCTTGCGAGGCAATTGCAAGACCTCCTTCAGTTCCAGATGACCACGATCTACATGATGCCCCTCCCAATGAACGCCGCCGCCGCAAATATCATGCGGATCGACAGTATCGGCCTGGACGAAGCCGGGCATCGCGCCTGGCTTGAATACGGACAGCGCGGCGACCTGTCCGATGATCCCTGCACTCCAGCGATTCAACAGCGCGCCGGGCACCCATTTACCTCGGTGCGACAGATGCTCGCCCCCGACCGCGACTGGTATCGTTCCTCTTACTACAACGAGTTCAGACATCTCACCCACAGCGACGACATCCTTGTTTCGCTTCTGCCCATGCCCGACATCGGCATTCTTCACGGCATCGGCGGCGATCGCGCCAAGGGAAGCAAGCCCATGGGACGGCGCGAAATCGTCTGCGCGGGGCTCATTCATAACGAACTGGCGAGAAAGTGGCGGCGTGCATTCGCTGCCCGGCCGCTAGCCGAACGAATGCTTCCGCCTAGGTTGGCCGAATTACTCGGCTATCTCCGCGGGCCAAAATCCGAAAAGGAGATCGCCCACGAAATGGGCCTGAGCGCGCACACGGTGCATAATCACATTCGCAGGTTATATAAGAAGTTTAAGGTGGCGAGCCGGACGGAATTGCTGGTGGCAGAGAGCAGGTCTCTTGTCGGCGTTCCTCGGCTCGGGGTTGCGGGGCTGTAATCGGTAGGGGGGCTTTGTGCCACAGGGGCATTGCATGTCTAAGTCCGCGCGCATTCGATTGAGCGACATCAAACAGGTCTATCGCATTCTCGACGAGGTTGCCGATCTCTCCCACGACCCCGATTTGTGGCGGCCTCATCTGTCAAAGCGGTTGCTCCAGTTCTTCAACCTGCAAATGGCCGGCGTTTATGTGATGCCATTTCAACTTGATGCCGCCGACGCCAATGTCTCAAAAATGGAATTGTGCGGAATTGATGAATCCGCCGTCCGCCTGTGGGTGGAGTATGGGAAACGCGGCAATCTCACCAGCGATCCCTGCACCCCCGCCATCATGTCCAAATTGCCCAACGCAATTTCGGTGGCTCGGCAAATGCTCTGCGACGACCAGGCGTGGTATCAATCCGGCTATTACCACGACTTCAAGCGGGTGATGAGAGCCGACGATCTGATTCTTTCGCTCTTGCCTGTTCCGCAACTCGGTCTTTTTCACGGAATGCATGGCGATCGCAGCAAGGGACAAAAACCAATGGGCCGGCGCGAAACAGTCTGCATGGGTTTGATCCACCAGGAATTGGGCCGCAAATGGCAACGCGCTCTCTCACAATCACCGGCGGAACGTTCGCTCTCCCCGCGCCTTGCAGAATTACTCAATCACCTTCGCGGCCCAAAGAGCGAAAAAGAAATCGCCCACGAAATGCACCTCAGCCCCCACACCGTCCACAACCACATCCGCCGACTCTACGCCAGGATGAACGTGCAAGGCCGTCATCAACTGATCTTCGAAAGCCAGTCTCGGCTCGTCGGCGTGCCTCGCCTTGGCATAGCGGGGCTGTGAAAATCGGAAACGAAGAGTTATTCCGTCACCGCCGGCGGCGTCAACACGATATGGTCAATCAATCGCCTGTTCGCCACACGCGCCCCACACGAACGGGGGTGCGCCCGCCCCGGGTTGCGCGCCGTGCGAAGCGCGTGCGACATTATCCCACGTGCTTATGACGGTATGCGCAGGATGTTTCCCGCCGTGCGCAGTCTGTCGGAGCGCATCCGCAGCGCTATTTGTGTGTACCAGTTAAAGAGGACATGCGCCCCTTTCAAGCGCACGCGCGCCGCTTCGGTCCGCACACAGTACCGAAATTTGCGAATGGCGGAAATTTTGCGGGGGTCTGGCCGCAAACCCGCGCGCGGGTTGGTGTTGCCGATGCGGCGGCTGCCGGCAGAGCGAGGGGCGCAGGCGGCGGGGGTGTGAATCGATTTGCTTTAAGAAGCTGATCGAGGAGTCGAGGAGACAGAAACGGGTGAATGATCGTTAACTGGTACCGGTCGGCGTCACCACAATATTATCAATCAATCGCGTGTTCCCCACCCGCACCGCGATCGCCAGCACCGTCGGCCCCGTAATCATGTTGACATGCTTCAGCGTGATCGGATCAACCGCCGCGATGTAATCGATCGACACCGGCACTCGCCCCAGTTGCCCGACCTCCAACAACGTATTCTGAATGCTCGCAAGCAAGCGATTCGCCCGCCGCTCGCCTTCTTTCACTTCTCCATTCGCCAGCAGCAGCGCCCGGCTGATCGCCAGTGCCCGCTCGCGCTCATCCAGCGACAGATATTGATTCCGGCTGCTCATCGCCAGCCCATCCTGCTCTCGAATCGTCTCGCACCCGATCACCTCAATCGGCCAGTCCAGCGCCTCCACCATCGCCGTCAAAACCCGCAACTGCTGAAAATCCTTCTGCCCAAACAACGCCATCTGCGGCTGAACGATGTTGAACAATTTCGCCACCACCTGACACACCCCTTTGAAATGCCCTGGCCGATGCTTTCCCTCCAGCACCTCCGTCAAATGCGGCAGATCGATCACCATCGGCGACAACTGCGGCGGATACATTTCCTCAACCGATGGATTGAAAACCAGATCAACCCCCATCTCCCGGCACTTCGCCAAATCAGCTTCCAGCGGCCTGGGATATTTATGAAAATCCTCTCGCGGCCCAAACTGCGTCGGGTTCACAAAAATGCTCACCGCCGTATACGGTGCCGAATTCTTCGCATATTCAACCAGTGAAAGATGCCCCCGATGCAGCGCGCCCATCGTCGGCACCAGTGCCAGATTCCCCAGCTTCGCCCGCTCAACCCGGCACTCCGCGATAGTTCGCACAACCGTCATGCCGCCCGATACTACGGGAAATCCCCCCGCATAACAGCGCCAACCCCTCGCCAAAACAAACTCCCAATGGACACACACGTAAATCTGGGGCAGGGAAATGGGTCGATACGATGTGGTGAATGACCAATGACGAATCGAAATGACCAATGACCAAACCAGAATGACCAATCAATGACCAAGGTCCAATGACCAACAAAACGCCAAATTCTAATGCACCGAAATTTGGGTATTCGTCATTGAGATTTCATTGATCATTCGGGCTTGGTCATCGGTCATTCCAGCGAGATGTTTATCCAAAGTTCCTTCATCGTTGCCTTCAGCGTCGGGTGTACCAAATCCGGCGCAATCTCCGCCAGCGGCTTCAGCACAAACTGTCGCGTATGCATCAACGGGTGAGGAATCACCAGCGATTCTGTTTCGATCACCTGATCGCCATAAAGAAGCAAATCCAGATCGATCCTTCGCGGCGACCATTTCTCCCGCCGCTCCCTGCCCAACTCCCGCTCGATCTCCAGCAATCGATCCAGCAAACGGCG
>DATAPK010000430.1:0-4456 GCA_036265245.1 Tepidisphaeraceae bacterium
ACGTTGTGGAGAGTCGCCGCGCCCAGGCGAAGTTCCGGGAGAATGGCAACGTGAAAAGGGTTCTGAACGCCGGAACCGCCACGCACTTGGGCTGCTTCATGGGAAAGAGTCACTCCCAGTCGCTGCGCAAAACTGCTTGAAACAACCGTAAAGTTCGCGCCGGTATCCAACACCCAGGATTCCGTCACTCCGTTGACGGTCAGAGTGACATCGAACGATCCAGTCGTCGGATTGCGGTGCATGGGAACGTCAACTGGGCCAGCGAATGAGACCGTCTGTGGCGGCGCATCCTTCAGCAGCAGTGTTGCCTGGTAATCTCTGTGCGCATCCTGGCGATCAGCCTCATCGAGTTGCATCGCCGGCCCATTATCAAGTTGTTCGTAAACGGCGATGGCATCGTTATACCGATACGATTTGGTGTAATCATCCGCCAGTGTGAGAAGCGCGATTGCGGCGCGACGCGAGGGCGGGCGTTGCAATTGCGGCAGCGCGCTGTTGAGAAGATTGATCGATTCAGTAATCCGCCCGGTGCTATTGGCCACGATACCCGCAAAATAATCTCGCTCGTTTGATGGGGGCATGGCCTCCACCATTTGCTCCAATCGAGGGAAATCAAGCGTCTTGACCAGTTCGTCGGGGTTGGTCGAGGATTGATCGGCCGTCTCGGAACTGTTGGTGGTTGTCGAAGAGACGTCGTGCTTGGCGGGGGCCGAGCAACCAGCGAGCAATAAGACGAATAGCATCAACCATCGTGTTGTAGTCATTTGGTCAGTCCAATTTAAACATCATCTGGAAAGCAATGCGTCCAGCCATTGATTTGACTTATATGTCGAGTGCTTGGCACGAATAATTACCTCTTCTCAAGATCTTGAGAGCCAATATCTGGTTATTGGCCCTGTTCCCGATTATCTACCAATTGAACGCCATCAATAAGACCGTCGAAATAGTGGGGTTTATCTTGCCATTCGATAGACGCCCCGATAATGTCACTTATCAGTTATCAGTGAAACCCTTATGCACGCGAGTAGTTCTGACCAGGTCAAGGCCCTTCCCCCAGCCCTGGCGATGCTGTCGAGTGAACGACCGCGGAATGTAGGGTGGTTTGCGGCGGGGGGAATGCTCTTTGGGGATTGGGGGACAAGCCGGCTGTATGTCCTTGGCCTGGCATTTCTTGTAGCCGGGCGGACGAGCTTCTGGCTGATCCTTTTTATGAGTGGCCTCATCCTGGCGGTGGGATGGGCATATACGCAGATTTGCCGAATCTATCCGGATGGCGGCGGCGTTTATACGGCAGCGAGACAGCGCAGCGCGCTGCTTGGCGTGATCGGGGCGCTGCTTCTCTTTGCGGATTACACGGTTACGGCTTCATTGAGCGCGCTGGATGCGTTTCATTATTTTGGTTTAGGCCAACAGACAGCGGCGGTTTCGGTGTCGGACGATGCCGGATCGAAAGTTGTTCTTCACAGCTCTGAGGAAGCTGGGGAGACAATTTCGCTGATGGATTATCGCAGCCCGGGATTGTGGGCGATCGTCGCGATCATCGTGATTGGTGGATTGAATCTGATGGGGCCGAAACATACCGCCGGGTTTGCAGTGGTTGCAGCGGCGGGGATGGTTTTAATCACGTTGCTGATCGTGGTGTGCGCCATCCCGCAGGTGCATTGGGCGCAGCTTGATTTCGGGGATATCCATCAGCCGCCGCTGGATGTGTGGCAGGGATTTGTGGCGATCGTGCTGGCGCTGTCGGGATGCGAGGCGATCGCGAACCTGACGGGCGTGATGCACAAGCCGGTTTACAAAACTGCCAGCAAAGCGATCTGGGTGGTGGCGCTGGAAGTGGCGATCTTCAATCTGATTCTCGGCATGATCATGATCTCGATTTTTCCGCTGTCTCGGGAGGGGCACAAAGCGGACATGCTGGCGTTCATGGCGAGCCATTTCGTTGGGCCGTGGGGTGAATGGCCGGTGCGAATCATCGGGGGATTGCTGCTGCTGAGCGCGACGAACACCGCGGTGAACGGGCTGATGAGCATCACGTATGTGATGAGCCGCGACGATGAATTGCCGCGGATTTTCCAGAAACTGAACAGCTTTGGCGCGCCGTGGATCGGGGCGATTGTGGCGGCGGGCGTGCCGGCGCTGGTGCTGGTGCTTTTCCATGACCTGGAGACGCTGGCGCATCTCTATGCGATTGGGATTGTCGGAGCGGTGGCGATCAACTGCACGCTTTGCTCGCGGCATCCGCGGCTGCGAAAGGTTCGCCGCAAAGTCGCGATGTTCTTGCTTGGGCTATTGTTGATCGCAATCTGGTTGACGCTGGCGGTAACAAAACTACATGCGCTGGCGTTTGTGATGGTGGTGCTGGCGGTCGGATTGATTTTGCGTCAGGTGACGCGCGCGACGGCGAAGCGACGGCCGAAACCGAGCCTGCTGCGGCAGGCGATCATGGAACAGCTTCCGACGGATGCATGGATCAAGCCTAAGGTGCTGCTGGCGACGGCGGGGTCTGCGACGCTGGCGCCGCAGGCGCTGGAAATCGCCACCGAGAGCAGCGCGGCGTTGGTCGTGTGTTTTATCCGTGGCGTGGCGCTATCTTACAAAGTGGAGGGTGATTCGCGGCTGACGCTGGACAGCGACCCGGCGGCGCAAGCATTATTCGCGGAATTCCTCGCCAAGGGACATCGCGCGGGCGTGCCGATCATTCCGATGTACGACACGGGGACCAGCGCCGCGGAATTGATCGCCGAGCAGGCGGCGATGAACGGTGTCGAAAAGGTGCTCATCGGATCGAGTCGCCGAGGCACGCTGCATCGGATCATTAAAGGTAGCTTTCAACAGGAATTAGAGACGCTTTTGCCGCCTGAAATACCGGTTCATGTCATTGGGGGTCAGGGGTCCACTGATTGACAGTGTTCGGGGGAGACTTTTAGAGTACGTCTTCAATGTGACCGCCGAGGCCTCGACAAAATCGAGGCGCGGGAGACCCAAGGGTGTTGGTTGCGTAGTCTGCCGACACCGGGGGCGCAGGGGCTCACAAAAGCCCCGGGGCACTTTCAAGCCCTAGCCCGTCAGCTAATCCCGTAGGCATGGGAAATGCTTGGTACTCGAACGATGAGTGCTTTTGTGTTCCCGGATTGAAAGGGCACGACGTCTGGCTGAAACTCGAATGACCGCATCTCGGTCGATGTAGATTCAGAAACAGCGCTGTGCATATCAAGAACTCGCTTGGCCGGAGACGTGCCGGGCGGGGTCGCTATTTGATTAAATTTTATGCATACCGGAGACAACGGAAAAGCGAAGCCGCATGCGCTGGCGCTATTGGCGAGTGAACGGCCGCGTAACGTGGGCTGGCTGAAGGCCGGAGGAATTTTGTTCGGCGACTGGGGAACCAGCCGGCTTTATGTGCTGGGCTTGGCGATGTTCTTCGCCGGGCGAACCAGCTTCTGGCTGATCTGCATGATGAGCATGCTCATCATGGCGGTGGGGTGGGCTTACACGCAGATTTGCCGAATCTATCCCGACGGCGGCGGTGTTTATACGGCGGCGAAGCACAAGAGCCGGCTGCTGGCGGTCGTGGGGGCGCTACTGCTCTTTGCGGATTACACCGTCACCGCATCGCTGAGCGTTTTGGATGCGTTTCATTATTTTGGGCTGCCGGTGGCGGCGCATCAGCATCTGGTTGAAGCGGACCCCAAGCCGGCGGCGCTGACCACGTCAATCGGAATTGCCAAAAAGGGAGTGTATGACCCGACGCGCGGAATCGATGCGGGTGAGGAACTCGATGCGCATCGCGAAAGCCCGGCGTCGGCGAAAGAGAAATTGTTAGCGTGGGATTCGCCAGGATTGTGGGCGATGGTGGCGATCGGAGTGATTGGCCTGTTCAACATGATGGGGCCGAAACACACCGGGGGGTTTGCGATCGTCGCGGCGCTGGGGATGGTATTTATTACGTTGCTCATTACGTGCTTCGCGCTGCCGCAGGTGCATTGGGCGGAGTTGCCGCATCGCATTGGGTCGCTGCATCACAGCCCGGGCGAGATGTGGGTGGCGTTTGTTTCGATCGTGCTGGCGTTGTCGGGTGTGGAAGCGATTGCGAATCTCACCGGCGTGATGGAGAAGCCGGTGCCGAAGACCGCGAGCAAAGCGATCTGGGTGGTGGCGACGGAAGTGGCTGTCTTCAACATTTTGCTGGCGCTGTTCATGGTGGCGATTCCGGTTGTGAACCGCGATGCGCATCTGGAAGACATGGCGGCGTTTTTAACGGGGCATTATGTCGGCATCTGGGGTGAATGGGCGGTGCGAATCGTTGGCGGGTTGCTGCTGCTCTCGGCGGGCAATACTGCGATCACTGATATGATCTCGGTGCAATACTTGATGGCTCGCGATGGGGAATTGCCGCATTTTATGGTACGGCTGAACCGGTTTGGCGTGCCTTGGATCGCGGCAATTGTGTCTG
>DATAPK010000431.1:0-3868 GCA_036265245.1 Tepidisphaeraceae bacterium
TGGCCAATGCAACATTGGCTGCAGGAACTCAATCGACAGATTTTCCCAGTTCCGCGCCAGCGGCTTCATCAGGCGCCGGTATGCGCTCGAATCTTCGTGCAATTGTTCCGCCGTAACATCGATGTCTTTGCTGAGACAGGCGGCGGAACCGTCATCGAGCGGGTGCGCCAGCGGAATTTCGGGCTGGATCCATTCAAGACCGAACCGCTCGAGGGGAAGCGTTTTGAAGAACGGCGAGCCTGCTGCAAGTGGATGAACTGCCGAACAAACGTCATGCAGAAATCCCGGCAACGTCAGTTCGGCCGAACGCGCACCGCCGCCAATTGTTCCGTTAGCTTCGCACACGAGCACGGAACATCCGGCGCGCGCCAGCGTGATAGCGGCCGCAAGTCCATTTGGACCCGAGCCCACGATGACAGCATCGTATTCAATTGCCATGTTTAAACCGTCGAGCCACTTGTGTGGTCGATTTCCGATTAGTTTTCGATGCGGAACAACCTGCCATGAAACGTGCCGGCATCATCTTGGTTCAATTGGTCGTCACTGCGGCTGGATTTTGGTATGTGTTCCATGATCCGCAAAGGCGAGCACAAATCATAGATGCATTACGGCATGCCAGGCTGAGCTGGTTATTTCTGGGCTGGCTGTGTTACAGCGCCGTTGAAGTCCTGGGGACCGTGCGCTGGCAGATTCTTTTGCGCATCCAAGGTATCCGGCTCAGCTGGCTGCGGGTTGGCGCGATGGTGCTCATCGGTCTTTTTTTCAATCAGTTTTTGCCGGGAAGTGTCGGTGGCGATGCCATGAGATTGTATTTTTTGTTTCGACTGGCGCCTCGGAAAAAGGCTGGCGCGACGCTATCCATCGCGATGGATCGTTTTTTGGGGCTGCTGTCAATTTTGTTTCTGGCCGGCCTAACCTTCGCGATTCGTTTCAAGTGGTTAACGCGTTCAGGCACATCTCTTCACATTATATATCTCGCAACTGCATTGTTGGGCGCTGCGCTTGCCTTCGTGGTTCTGCTTTTTTGGCTTGTGAAGTTCGGGCTGCTACAGCGACTGCCCAAAGCGACGCCGTTTCGAGAGGGGATCATCCAATCGGGCAGGGCCCTGCTTCGTTATCGTGCGCATCTTAACGCGATGGGGTTCTGCTTTCTCATCACGATCGTTTCGCACGTCGCGTACTACACGAGCTTCTATTGTGCAGGCCGCTCATTGAGAGTCGCATCCGGGCATGCCGCAACTCTCGCGGACATTCTTTCCATTATGCCCCTTGTAAACACAATCACCTCGATACCCATTTCGATTGGCGGAGCCGGCGTTCGCGAAACTCTCTTTCAAGAGTTGCTGGGCAATCTCGCCCATGTGCCGCCGGCTATTGCTGCCTTTACCGCCTCGCTGGGCTATGCCAACCAGATTTCCTGGGGCTTAGTCGGTGGTGCAATGTTTCTCTTGTCAGGAAAAATCATCGGCCGCTCAACATCGTAAGACACAGCCAAGCCAAAGGTCGTCGTCGTCGCCATTTTCCGAAAAGGACCGAGGGGACTTTTATCTGCCGTTAACACAACAGACCATGCAATCCAATTCTGCGTTGCACATCGATCTGTTTATGGGGTCTGGCCTTTATGGGATCAATCGGGCGAACACGGTGGGCAATTGCTGAGGGCTTCATCCCGGGAAAAAGCCATGGCCCGGCGCCGGAGATGATCAGTCACGAGGCGTGCTGCATCCTCAACGCCTCGGAGGAGGACGCGCACGTTACGATCACAATCTTCTTTGAAGATCGCGATCCGGCGGGCCCATACAAATTTGAGAGTCCCCCGCGACGTACCAGGCACTTGCGTTTCAACAATTTTAATGACCCGGAAAAAATTCCACGGGACACACCCTACTCAAGCTTAATTGAATCCGACGTGCCCATTGTCGTGCAGCATACGCGGCTGGATTCGCGCCAGGCTGAAAATGCAGTGCTGACGACCATGGCATTTCCATGCGATTGAGCTGCCATATCCGATTCAAATAATGGAGTTCACCCAACACTGCGACGAATCATGATAACTGAAACTGTCAGCGATTTTCTAATCAGCCGAATTAACGAATGGGGCCTGAAGCGTATTTATGGTTACCCCGGAGACGGCATCAACGGCATCCTCGGAGCGCTCGATCGCGCCAACGGCGCGGTGGAATACGTGCAGGTACGGCACGAAGAGCTCGCTGCGTTCATGGCCTGCGCGCACGCGAAGTTCACCGGCGAAGTGGGCATTTGCCTTGCGACCTCCGGCCCCGGCGCGATTCATCTGCTCAACGGACTTTACGACGCTAAAATGGACCACGCGGGCGTGGTGGCGATTGTTGGCCAACAAGCGCGCGCCGCGTTGGGCGGAGATTATCAACAGGAAGTCGATCTAATCAGTTTGTTCAAGGATGTCGCGCATGAATATGTGCACATGGCGTCGACTCCGGTGCAGGTCCGCCACTTGATCGATCGTGCGATTCGCATCGCCAAGGCGGAGCGCACTGTCACCTGCGTTATCATCCCGAATGACGTGCAGGAGATGCCCGCGGTGGAAAAACCGCCGCGCAAACACGGCACTGTCCATTCCGGTGTGGGTTATTCGTCGCCGCGCGTGGTCCCGAAAGATGCCGATCTTCGGCGGGCGTCGGACATTCTAAATCAGGGAGAAAAAGTTGCGATGCTGGTCGGCGCGGGTGCGCTCGGGGCCACAGATGAAGTGATCGAGGTCGCAGATGTTCTTGGCGGGGGCGTTGCCAAGGCGTTGTTAGGCAAAGCGGTCATCCCCGACGATCTGCCGTTTTGCACAGGTCCGATCGGGCTGCTCGGTTCCAAGCCGAGCTGGGATCTAATGACTGAGTGCGACACGCTGCTCATCGTCGGTTCCAGTTTTCCGTATTCGGAATTTCTGCCGGCGGAAGGTCAGGCGCGCGGCGTGCAGATCGACATCGACGCCAAGATGTTGAGCATTCGTTATCCGACCGAAGTCAATCTGGTAGGCGACAGTGCCGAAACATTGCGTGCCTTGATTCCGTTGCTCACGCGCAAAAAGGACCGCAGTTGGCGAAAGAAGATCGAAGAGGGCATCGTCGACTGGTGGAAAATGCTCGAAGCCCGCGCCATGAACGAAGCTAAACCGATCAATCCGCAGCGTGTGTTTTGGGAATTATCGAAGCGGTTGCCGGACAATTGCATTCTTTCGTCCGATTCCGGCTCGGCGGCGAACTGGTTCGCGCGCGACTTGAAAGTTCGGCGAGGAATGATGGCCTCGCTTTCAGGTAACCTGGCAACGATGGGACCAGGCGTGCCGTACGCGGTGGCGGCAAAGTTTGCCTGGCCTGATCGGCCCGTCATCGCATTGGTTGGGGACGGCGCGATGTTAATGAACGGAATTAATTGTCTCATCACCATCGCGCATTATTGGAAAGAATGGAGCGATCCGCGGCTGATCGTGATGGTGCTGGCCAATCGCGATTTGAACCAAGTCACATGGGAACAGCGGGTCCTGGCTGGCGATCCGAAATATGAATGCTCACAAAAAGTACCCGATTTCGCGTTTGCGCGATATGCCGAGATGCTGGGTCTGCGTGGGATTCGGGTGGAAAAGCCTGAGAAAATCGGTCCAGCCTGGGAGGAGGCACTTTCTTCGGATCGACCCGTTGTTTATGAAGCTGTGACCGATCCGGAAGTGCCAACACTGCCGCCGCACATCACTTTTACTCAGGCGAAACACTTCATGAGCTCGATGGCGAAAGGCGATCCCCACCTTGGACACATGATCAAACAAACTTTCAAGGAGGCCGTCGAAGGTTTTCTGCCGCATAAAAAATGAGGGCGGTTCATGTCTGGGCAGCGCGCG
>DATAPK010000432.1:0-2402 GCA_036265245.1 Tepidisphaeraceae bacterium
ATTATTTCAATTGAGTCGACCACAGCGCCGGGGTCGAGATTTATTGCTTTGGGGTAAGCAATCGGCGCGTCCTTTTGGAGGGGGAGGATTTTCAGGAGCAATTCTTTTTGGGCGGCATCGGGGGAGAAGTGATTCAGGTTCAGGTCGAGGGGGTTGCCATTGTAGAAATCGTCGGCGATGAGTTTTCCATCGAGATAAAGACGGGCGACGTCGCCGTGGTAGTGAATGCGCAGGAGAAGGCGGCGATGGGGGTCGATGTTTTGGGGGAGCTTGATTCGCCAGATGGCGGCGGATTGGAAATCATCGTCGGTTGGGGCGGCGGCGACGTTGCGGGAGCCCATGGAGATTTTGCGGGGTGGGCCGGCGGGTTGGATGGAGTCGGCGGTGGCGAGGAGGGGCGGCGAGTTTTGGATTTGCGTGGTTATGCGATGGAATATGCCATCGGGTTCACCGGAATCGGCGGGCAGTATGGAGACGCGAGCGTCGGTTGGATCGGTGGTCTGAAGGCGCAGGGTTTGGTTGTCGAAAATCAGATTCGCATGGCTGAGAAAGATGCGCTCGCGGCCGGCGAAGGGGCCCTTCCAGCATTGTTTGGAGGTTTCGTCATCGAGGAGAACGATGCAGATTTGTTTACCGCTATTTGTCCGGAGCATGATCGCGGGGGCTGTGCCGGGGCGGATATTTTCGTAATGCCGGGGTGAATCACCAGGCTGATCGATGACAAACTCTGTTGGCACGTTGGGGATTTGAGCGAAGATGAAATATTGCGTGTTGCCATCTTCGACGTGGCAGACGGGTTGGGCGGTGGCGTAGATGAGTTTGACGCCGCCGAGATCGAGATTGAAGGGGCAAAGGAAGGCGCTGTCGGCGGGGACGGTGAAGGGTTTGCTGGGGATTTGAAGTTTTCCGCCGGCGAGACGGATATCGAATTGCACGTCGGATTTGGCGGGCATGGGGAGGCCACGCTGGTAGTTGCTGACGAAAACGAATCCGCTGGTTCCGTCGGTGCGGACGGCCCAGCGTAGATTTTCGGTGTCGTTTTTGGTGGGTCTTGTGGTTGGAAAGAAGGGGTGCATCGTCGCGAGGGATGGGCCCCAATCCTGAAGAAATAAATGAAGCCGGCGGAGGAGGTGATAGCTGGGATGGACTTCGCCATTAGCACCCAGCGGGGCCTGGAAGTCGTAATTCTTGGCGGGCATGTCGTTGTAGTTGGTGAAGTTGGTGGATTGGGATTCCTGGAGGGTGATGCTGGACCGGTCGCTAGCGACCGGGCTAACGGAGTCGGGGTTGGTGCCGCCGTGATACATGTAGTAGCCGGGGAGATTGCTGCCGGAGCCGACTTTGCAGAGAGCGACGGAGAGGACGTCCATGGGGTCGATGAGAATTCGGCGGTGATAGCTGGACATCATTCCGCCGCCAAGTTCGCAGGTGAGGTAGGGATATTGTCGGGCGTCGGCTTCGTCGGGGGATTCGCGCTGGCCGAGCTGGTCGGTGGCGACGGCGTTGTCGGTGCGCTGTGGGCGGAAGATGAAGGCCTGCCAATATCGGCCGGGCATGGAGTCGAGGGAGCGATCCCAGAAGCCTTCGGCGTAGGCGCCGAAGAGCGGGACCATTTCACCGAAGGGGATCGGCGTTTTGAGATTAGGCCAGCCGGTGCGGGTGTAGAGGGGGACGTCGAGGCCGGCGTTGCAGGCGATTTTTTTGAGGGCGAGGAGATATTGGGCGGGGCCGCCGAATTCGTTGTCGAGTTGGACGCCGATGACGGGGCCGTTGTCTTTCCAGAGCAGGCCTTTGAGTTGGTCGGCGATTTGTTGGTAAAGCGTTTGGACTTTGGCGAGGAAGGCGGGATCGTCGGTGCGGAGCTTTAGGCCGGAAGAAACCATCCAATCGGGGAATCCGCCGTTGCGGACTTCGCCGTGATCCCAGGGGCCGATGCGGACGATGAGTGGCAGGCCGGCGTCTTTGCAGGTTTGGGCGAATTGGCGCAGGTTGCGCTGGCCGGACCAGTTCCATTGGTTTTCGATTTCTTCGTGGTGAATCCAGAAGACGTAGGTGGAGACGATGGTGATCCCCCCTGCTTTCATTTTGAGGAGTTCGTCGCGCCATTCGGATTGGGGATAGCGGGAGAAATGGAATTCGCCCATGACGGGCAGCCAAGGTTTGCCGTCACGAAGGAGCGTGGTGTGATCGAGGGTGAGGTCGTGGCCGTCGATGGAGTGCGAGGCGCCCATGTTGAAGGAGGCGGATTCGAGGGCGGGCGGCGGGGTGGAGGCGTCGATGAAGAGCGGGTCGGCGGCGAGAGCTTTTAGCGGTGACATAAGATGGAGTCCAATGAGAGCAAGAAGGAGCGCGTTAAAAAGCTGGGGAAATCCGAATGACGAAACCAGAATGACGAATGAATG
>DATAPK010000433.1:0-2593 GCA_036265245.1 Tepidisphaeraceae bacterium
AAGCATGCCGTCAAGTAGCGCGTTTTCGCTCGGCGCAGCCAAGCCGAAGGCGACCACCAGGCCGTTTGCGGATGTGCGCGATTCAATCGTTGCCGATTTGATCGCACCGGATGCGGACAAACTGTTGGAAGCGATCCAGGCCAAGCTGCTGAACCAGATGCGCGAAGACTGGAACACGTATCACACCGCCGCCACCGCAACGCCGCCGCCCAGCACCATGCCAGCAAGTTCGGTTGGCGTGCCATATGACAGTCCGGATTATCTGACAAAGCTGGCGGCGCAGATTCAGCAGCAGTTTAAGATTGTGCCGAGCGTGGCATTGCTGGCTGAAAAATTTCTGACAGTGGAAGACTTGAAGACACTGCCCGGAATTGGCGGAACGATGGTTGAGATTCCGTCCGGGAGGATGGCGTTCAGCACCTACACGATCCAGCAGGCCGAACCGTTCGGTAAAGCCAAGCCGGAAAATGGCGAGCCGATCAAGGTGATGGAGCCGTCGCGCCCGGCGAGCGATCCGATGACTGAGACAACTTATTTCTTCCACATCACCGCAGCCGATCCTTCGCACAAGCCGGCGGATTCGCGCGATGTACTTCAGAAAGTCGAAGACGATCTCCAAACCGCCGCGACATACGAACTGGCCAAGGCCGACGCGACCAAGCTCCTGGATGCGGCGAAAAGCTCGAACCTGGGCGTCGCCGCTGTCGGAGCCAAGAAGAGTATGACCTCGACATCCTATTTCGGCATGGAGCCCGGGGAGCTTCCGACCGATGTGCTGGTGAGCACTCCGTCACAACAGACATTTCTGGATCAGGCGTTTGATCTGCTGTCCGCCGCGGCGCAGAAGAAGAGCACAATCGAGCTGATTGTCCTGCCGCGCGATAAAAAGATCGATGTCGCGGAACTGGCCGACGTTCGCGCCAGCGAAATTGCCCCCTACCTGGCCGCCCGTCTGCCCCAGGAGATTGTCGCCGAGTTCGGGAAGGATATTTTCAAGCAATGGTTCAGCTACGATTCGCTGGTGAAACGAATGAACTTTGTGGATGCGAATAAGAAGAAAGAGACGGAAGGATGATGCAAGGCAATTGCATATAGCCATTTTGGATTGCGGATTTTAGATTTTGGATTTGAAAGAGTGAAAACAAGAAACCTTTCCAATCCAAAATCCGCATTCCAAAATCCAAAATCAACTCGTTTCCCCTTGCGGAGAGCCACATGCAATCGTCCTGCAAGCATGACGCTCTAACGGTCGATTGGTTAGCGGTTGGCGCCACCTCGCGTTACACTTTTGGTACATGGATACGCCAAACGCATCACCCAATCCCCCAGCCGCGATGATCGTGGCATCCACCGCCGCGCCGTCGCTGACCCGGACGGCGCCGGCATCCACGCCACCGCCCGCGCTCACCACCACCGTCATCCCCGGCCAGCACGTCGGATTCTTCGGTGGGATCAAACGCATCTTCTCGTTCATCCTCTGGGTATTCAGCGGTTTTGGATTGATCGGCGCGTTTCGCCGAAAAGTATCGGGCGGAACCAAGAGCGAAGAAATCATCGTCCACACCGTGCATCGCTCATTTTATGTCTGGAGCCTGATTCTTTTCGGGTTCGTCGGATCGTTTTGCGTGCGGCACTTTCACCATGAAGGCGTCTGGGGATGGATTTATATTTTCGTCCTGCTCTACACGTTCGCGGCGATGATGTTTGATTGCAGCACTTTCAAGGCGTTGCTCTGGGGCGGCGTCTTTGCGCTGCTTTGGATCACCTCGAAATACCTGGAAGAAGTAAAAGGAATGACCATCCTCTCCGCGGTGCAGAATTACATGCGAAACCTTCGCCCCCGCCTCGATCCGGGCATGGCCAGCGTCGTCAGTTGGGTGCTGCTGGTTCCGTGGATCGGTTCGCTGTTTCAATCGTTCACGCGCGGGCGAAAAGCATTCTCGCCGAACTCAATCGAAGAATGGTTCATGGGCGAAGGCCGCGAGATCCTCGATCGCAGCGGCCTGAAATTCCGAACCGTCTATCGCGATCTTTTTGAAAGCGTCCTGGGCCTGGGCGCCGGCGATATCGAAGCAATCGACAACAACCAGCACGTCGTCAAGCGATGGGAAAACATTCTTTTCCTGATGTTTATCTGGCCCAAGCTCGACGAAATTCTCCACCAGCGCGCTGCCACCGTCGATAACGCGCCGACAGATCCCGTGGAAGTTGAACAAGTAAAAAAGTAATTCCGTGTACCGTGACATGTGCCTTCGGTTCCCTCGCCTGGTACTCCGGGGGAGGGGAGGGTGGGAGTTCGCGCATGACACTCCCACTCTCAAATCCCACTCACCCCTCGCTTGCGATTTCGCGTCTTTTATCGCTCAAACTCAGCTCACGGTTTCCCTTCCCATACCGCCTTCGCCATCGCCGGCTTGGAAAAATGAAACGCCGTCTTCCCCATCCCCTCACGCTCATAAAACCGATGCGCATCCAGCCGCTTCACCCCCGAATCCAATTCAAGATACTGACAATTCTCTTTCTTCGCCTGTTCCAGCAGCCAATCCAGCAACTGCTTCCCATACCCCCGCGACCGATGCTCCGGCAATGTCAC
>DATAPK010000434.1:0-6643 GCA_036265245.1 Tepidisphaeraceae bacterium
AATTGGACATTGGAAATTGGTCATTCATTGGTCATTCGGATTTGGGCATTGGGATTTCACCCAAGGAGCTTTCTTGAACTCGACCTCGATCGTGATCCTCGCCCAACCCGCCCCTGCCACCAAGCCCCTTGACCCTGGCCCCTGGGGGTTCCTCGCCAGCCCCATGCTGCCGATCATCCTTGGCATCGTCGTGCTCTATATCTTTATGTCCAAGTCCGGCCGCGGCGGTGACAAGCAACGCCAGGCAAGGCTCAAAGAATTGAAAAAGGGCGACGAAATCCAAACCATCGGCGGAATCATCGGCAAAATCGTCGAAGCCCGCGAAGATCGCGTCCTGGTCAAAGTGGACGAAACCGCCAACACCAAGGTCTGGTTCAGCCGAAACGCAATCCATCAAGTGCTTGAAGAAGATAAAGCGGAAGCGAAGTAGTGATGTGAAACGTGAAGACATGAAACATGAAGACGCTTTCTCATGTTTCATGTCTTCATGTTTCACTGCGGAAGTTGTTACGAGATTGAAAGTATATCATGCCAACCACCTACACCAGCCGGGTCACCCTCATCCTCGTCGTGCTGCTCGCGGCACTCTGGATGATTTTCCCCTCGCCGTTAAAGCTGCTGAATCCCAACATTCCCTTCTCCGAGAAAAATGCCCTTAAGCCCGGCATCGACATGGTCGGCGGCACCAGCCTTCTCTACGAGATCAAAGAGCCCGATGGCGGCTACCACGGCCAGGCCGGCCACACTCTCGCCGAAGACGTCATGGATTCGCTCAAAAAACGCGTCGATCCCGACGGCGTACGAAACCTGATCTGGCGGCCGCAGGGACATAACCGCCTCGAAATCCAGATGCCCCTCACCGGCAAAAACAACAATGCCCGTGAAAAACGCGAAGCCTTCGACGCCGCCCAGCAAAAACTCAACGCCACCAATGTTCGCCTCGCGCAAGTAACCGACGCCGTCGAAAATCTCACCGGCGACGCCCGCCGCGATCGCATCAACCAACTCGCCATGGGCTCCAAACGCCGCGCCGAACTCTTCGGTGCCATGGCCAGCGTCTGGGATCAAATCCAGCAAGCCCGTGCCGCTAAAAATTCCTCCGTCCAGGCCGACAAGGAAGACGAATACGACAGCCTCAAAAGCCAGGTCGAAGAAACCAATCTCGACCCCACCTTTTTGTCGCAAAAACTCGACGCCGTCGTCACCGACAAAGCCAAATATCAAGCCGCTGCCGATCAGGCCAAAGCCCAGTTCCCCGATTTCTCCCAGCGCAACGCCGCCATCGATGATTTCGTAAACACATATAAAGACTACGTCGCCGTCAAAGGCTCCCTCGACGACGCCGGCGATCTCAAACGCCTCCTCAAAGGCTCCGGCGTTCTCGAATTCCACATCCTCGTCGAAGACAAAACCTCCCCCGAAGTCCTCGCCCTGCGCGAACGCCTCCCAAAATCCGGCCCGCGACCCGCGGCCGGCGACACCATGAAATGGGTCGAGGTTGATAACCCCGACGAATTCGTCCGCGACTCCCGCGTCATCACCGGCGTCTACAACAACAAACTCTACGTCCTCGTCTACGCTCAGCCCGGCCAGCAATTGGTCAACGGCGAAGGCATCGCCCACTGGGCGCTCGAACGCGCTTATCCCGCCTCCGGCCAATACGGCGAGCAAGTCGTCGGCTTCGAGTTCGATCCCCAAGGCGCCAAATATTTCTCCGAACTCACCCGCCTCAACAAAGATCATCCCCTCGGCATCGTTCTCGACGACAAGCTCATCAGCGCCCCGAACATCAACCAGCAGATCGGCAAATCCGGCGTCATCGAAGGCGGCTCCAAAGGATTCAGCCAGAAAGAACTCGATTACCTCATCGGAACCCTCAACGCCGGCTCCCTTCCCGCCCAGCTTGCCGATGAACCCATCAGCGAGCAAACCGTCGGCCCCCAACTCGGCGCCGACAACCTTCGCGCCGGTCTCCGATCCTGTCTCTTCGGCCTCATCGTCGTCGGCGTCTTCCTTATCTTCTACTACTACATCTCCGGCGCCGTCGCCTTCTTCGCCGTGATCATGAACCTCGTCATGATTCTCGGCGTCATGGCCATGCTCAATGCCACCTTCACCCTCCCCGGTGTGGCCGGCGTCGTCCTCACCATCGGCGCCGCCGTCGATGCTAACGTGCTGATCTTCGAACGTTTCCGCGAAGAACAACAACGCGGCCTTTCCCTCCGCATGGCCCTGCGAAACGCCTACGACCGCGCCTTCAGCGCCATCGTCGACTCCAACATGACAACCGTCATCACCTCCCTGGTCCTCTGCTGGATCGGCAGCGAAGAAGTCAAAGGCTTCGGCATCACCCTCCTCATCGGCCTGGTCAGCTCCCTCTTCACCGCGCTCTTCGTCACCAAAACCATCTTCGGCATCATGATCGACAAGTTCGGCGTGACCAATCTCTCCAGCTTCCCGCTCACCTTCCCTGCCTGGGATCGCTTCCTCAAGCCCAATATCGACTGGATGGGCAAGGTCAAATACTTCCTTCTCGCCAGCGTGCTGTTCATGATCGTCGGCGGCTGGGCGTTCGGCCATTACGCCAATCGCCGCGAAATCCTCGACATCGAATTCGCCAGCGGAACCGACGTCCAATTCCAGCTCAAGCAACCGATGCCCATCGAAGATGTCCGCAAGATGGTTTCCTCCATCGGCGATCAAGCCATCCCCAGCCCCAGCGTTGTCGAAGTCCGCAACGCCGGCCAGGCCGCCGACGTCAACTACGAAGTCATCACCCCCAACCCCAACAGCGCCGAAGTGCGCGATGCCATCTTCAACAAATTCTCCTCGCTGCTTAACATCGAGCTTCCCAGCCAATTCGATGGCGACAAACTCAAGCTCGACGATGCCATGAACGTCGCGGTCTTCCCCATCACCGCCGACACCAAAAATATCGCCGGCCTCATCCCCCCCGACCTCGGCAGCTATCGCGGTGGGGCGGCCATCGCCCTCAAAAACCTCTCCCCCAAGCTTTCCGCAAAAGATATCCGCGAACGCATCGGCCGCATGCGCTTGCAAGCCCAGGCCGGAAACCAGCAATCCACCTACAGCGATTTCATCGTCTTCACCGACGCAGATTCCGCCGCCCCGGTCGATACCGCGGCCATCCTCACCGTCGATCCCGCCATTCCCTTTGGCACCGATCTCCTCAAGTGGAAGGAAGAAGTCGCCAACCCCATGTGGAAGCTCGTCGCCCAGGCTGTCACCAACCAGGCACAGCTCCAAAAGGTCAACACCTTCGACCCCTCCATCGCCGCCGACACCGCGCGCGATGCCATCATGGCCCTCACCGTCTCCCTCATCATCATCATGGTCTACATCTGGCTGCGATTCGGTAACCTCCAGTTCGGCACCGCCACCGTCCTGGCCATGATCCACGACACCTTCCTCGCCATCGCCGCCATCGGTTTGGCCCATCTGGCGTATCAGTATGTTCCTCCGCTCGCCAATGCCTTGCTCCTCGAACCGTTCCGCCTCAACCTCACTCTCGTCGCCGCCATTCTCACGATCATGTCCTACTCCATGATCGACACCATCGTCGTCTTCGACCGCATCCGCGAAAACCGCGGCAAGTTCGGCCACCTCGATCGCCAGGTCATCAACGATTCAATCAACCAGACCCTCTCGCGAACGTTGCTCACCGCCGGCACCACCATCGTCACCGTCGCCGTCATGTATGTCGCCGGCGGCCCCGGTATTCACGGCTTTACATTCGTCCTGCTGTTTGGCATATTGGTAGGCACTTACTCATCGATCGCGATCGCCGCCCCGATCCTTCTTTTTCGGCGAACAACCCCAAATGGGGGTCAGCCCGGCGCGGTCGCCAAACCGGTGAGGCAGTTGCAACGGGCGTAAGACATCTCGGGATTTTGGATTTCCGATTGCGGATTTTGGATTGAGTTTCAATTCATTCCATCCGCAATTCAAAATCCAAAATCCAAAATAGGAAAGGATTCCACTATGCGCAAGGACGTGAAGATCGCTTTCGTCGTTGGCGGCATTCTCATCGCGGTATTAGTTGTTTACGTGATGGTCGTCCCCGCCGGTCAGAAAAACCCAGCCAACAAAGCCGTCTCCTTCGACACCGGCCCGCAGCAAAAGACCGAACCCACAACCCCTGCGCCCAGCGAGAGCACGTCAACCGTCGCCAACTCCGCCGAAACCGCCAAGACCGAGCCCGCGCCGGCCGCAAAACCCGACGCCGCGCCCACCACCAAGCCCAGCGATCCTTTCGCCAGCAACGATAGCTCCAACGGCGACAAGTGGATGCTCGCCCTCAATCGCGGCACTGTCCCCATGATGACCAGCAGCGCCCCCAAGATCACCCCCGAGCCGATCGCAATCAAACCCCAGATCACGCAGGTGCGCACAACCTCGACGCCCCAACTCGAATCCTCCACCCCCACAACCCAGCCCAGCACCCCCGAAGCCGCGCCCGTCTCCGCCACCGCCGGCCGCACCCATCTCGTCCAGAAAGGCGAAACCATCGCCCAGATCGCCCAGGCCGCCTACGGCAGCCAGAACTATTGGCCCTACATCATCCGTGCCAACCCCGGCATCGTCGCCGAAAAAATCCGCCCCGGCATGACCCTCAATCTCCCCGATGAATCCGAAGTCAAAGGCACCGCCACTTCCTCTGTCGCAACCGCCACCCCCGCAGGCGCCGAAATCAAACCCGACACCGCCGGCCCGATCGACACCAAATCCCAATACGAAGTCCAGTCCGGCGACAGCCTCGCCAAAATCTCCATGAAGCTCTACGGCAACAGCAGCAAATGGGAAACAATCTACGATCTCAACAAAGAACAAATCGGCTCCGATCCCGCCAAGGTCAAAGTCAAAACCATCCTCAAACTCCCTGAGCCGCCAACCGCCAAATAGATTGGAAGGACGAATGACGAAACCAGAATGACGAAATCCAAATGACGAAGGGCATTCTTCTTTCGTCATTCGGGCTTAGTCATTCATTCGTCATTCTGGTTTCGTCATTCGGATTTGACCGAAACCACCTCATCCCGCCCCTCATCCCTCACCGCCACAACAAATCCTTCCTTGAGTCCCGCTCCTCCCCACATTCCATCCGCCCGCAACACAATCATCCCCACCTGATCCTGCTCCGTCAGTGCCTGCGTCTGCCGAATCCGCCTCAACACTTCCCTCGCCGCCTCCTCCGGCCCCGCTCCACGCCGCAGCATTTCCACTGCCAAAAATGATCCGCAAACACTCATCACCAATTCCCCATGCCCCGTCGCCACCGCCGCCCCAACGCCCGGCTCGACATACATCGCATGCCCCACAATCGGCGAATCCCCCACCCGCCCCGGCAGCTTGTAACTAATCCCACTCGTGCTGCACGCCCCCGCCAAAACCCCTTGCCCATCGATCGCCAGCACCCCAATCGTGTCGTGAGATTTCTTCCCCTGCTCTTCAATGTTAGCAACGAGCGTCGCCCCCACTCCTTCAGGGCCCGGCTTTGCCTGCTGCGCGCGCCACTCCTCCCATTCCCGCCGCGACTCCTCGCTCAACAATTCCGCCGTCTCAAACCCCCGCGCTAGCGCAAACCGCTCCGCCCCTTCCCCCACCAGCAGCACATGCGGCGAATCCTCCATCACCGCCCGCGCAATCGAAATCGGATGCTCAAATTTCCTGATATACGCCACCGCCCCGCGCCTCGCCGGCGACAACATAATGCTCGCATCCAAGCTCACCTCCCCCGAAGCATCAGGCCTCCCTCCCTTGCCCACCGTCCGATTCGTCAAATCACTCTCCGCATCCCGGCAAACCGCCTCCACCGCATCCAAACTATTCCCCCCGCGCAAAAGCACCTCCCACCCCGCCCCATTCGCACGCTGCCCAAACGACCACGTCGATAGAATCAACATAATCCCAATCTGTTACCACTCCCCATTCCAACTAACAACTACCAACTAACAACTAACCAACGCCTCCTTGCCGTTCTCGCTTCCCCACCTAAGATTACACGCGTGATCGTCCTCATCGATAACTACGACTCCTTCACCTACAACCTCGTCCAGAGGTTCGGCGAAGTCTCCCCCGGCTTGGAAATCAAAGTCTTCCGCAACGACAAAGTCACCGCCGACGAAGTCGAAGCCCTCAAACCCACCCACATCGTCATCAGCCCCGGCCCCTGCACCCCCAAAGAGGGCGGCGTCTCCAACGATATCATCCGAAAATTCGGCCCGCGCCTCCCCGTCCTCGGCGTCTGCCTCGGCCACCAGTGCATCGGCTTCGTCTCCGGCGCCCAGGTCGTCCGCGCCGAACGCCTCATGCACGGCAAAACCGACCAGATCCACCACGACGGCAAAACGATTTACACCGGCATGCCCAACCCCTTCACCGCCACGCGCTATCACAGCATCATCATCAAGCAGGGCACCTTGCCCCCCGAATTTGAAATCAGCAGTTGGACTGACCACAACGAAATCATGGGCGTCCGACACAAAACCTGGCCCCTGGAAGGGGTACAATATCACCCCGAAAGCTTCCTCACCGAACAAGGTGAAAAGCTCCTGGCCAATTTTCTAAAGAAGTGAAAGGGTGCCGTGCCTGTTTGACGATCCAACTCTTGTTAGCCCCGCCG
>DATAPK010000435.1:0-2757 GCA_036265245.1 Tepidisphaeraceae bacterium
CCGCGCCATCTTTCAGATAAAAAACGATCGCGAGTGATTGGCCGACGCAATCGTCGCCGGTGAGTTCGTCTTCAACGGTGGAGGGAAGCTTGAACGGACGGAGGTAATCGCCAATTTGCATATGGGCCTTGTAAAAAAACAACTCATGTTGGCCCCGATCCCACCTGATCATTCCGAATCGTCTTGCGTGTTCGTCACGGCGACGAATTTTTTCAGCAAGCCGACCAGCGTCTCAATATCATACTCCCGGCTAAGGTTTATCGGCAAGAAAACCCCCTGATTGTGATCCGAAGCAATGATTAAATGCTTTTCTCCGTTGATGGAAAAGCCCGATTCCTGCGGCTGATGTCCGGTGATCAGTAATTTTGCCGAGACCTTCTCCGCAAATTGCTCGACACCCGCGGGAGTGACGTTGCGGCCCCAGATCAGTTGATACACCGGCCCGACCCGGCGCTTGTAATCGAGTGAGGTCAGCGGCCGATCGAAGACCGTAAAATCGAATGTCTTGATCTGCTCATCGTTCGGAATGCTGTGGCAGAAGAACATTCCTTTTTCAGTGCGAATCGCCAGGGGAAGTGAAAGCAGAAATTCGGTGATGGCGACATTCACCATCGTCGCGCCTTGGGTGAAATCGCGTTTCACGGCTTTGGTGAACGCCTCGCAAACACTCAGGCCGCCTTTCATGATTCCTTCGCCGTGGATTTGCGCGAGATCATGATTCGCCATGAGGAAATGCACCTGATTGGGGAATTCACATTTTAATTCCGCCGCGCGATGAAGTGTTCGCCAGCTATCTTCCGCGCCGTTTGAATCGTAATGATCGCCGTGGATCAGCTCGTGCAGGATCAGATGCCGCTGCGGATGATTCTCGAGATCGGCGGCCATGATGAGCTTGCCAAAATTCGTGCGATGATCGTGAATGTCCCCGGTCATCCAGACTTCGCCCTCGGCAGGCAGGGTGACCACCTGCTCATGGCGCATCGGGCTGAGTTTGTTCTCATCCGAGGCGGCGCTGAAAGTCTCGACCACTTGATCGGCGTTCAACTCGCTCATCGGCGAAAATGATCGTCGCCCCCGCGCCCTGCGTCAATGTGTGAAGCTCACCACAAATCCACCGCCGATATGACATCAGTGAGATCACGATTTCCTCTCGGCTTTTTCGATCATTTCCCGCAGAATCGACCGATGGCATCGCGATTCGCGATCGCATGCGGAAGAACATAAAAGCGTGATGGTCTCGCCCGCCTTTGATCGTGCCGCCAGCTCCGCGATGAGGCCGGCGTTGGCACGCTGTTCAACCCGATATTTCGCCAGATACGCCGGCCAGGAAATCGGCGAACTTTCCTTCGTATATACGGCCGCGTGAAGTGTTTTGCTCGGCCCCAGCTTCGGCAGCCACTGATCCCATGTCTCATCCGCCTTGCTCACCCCGCGCGGGCGATAACGCGTGATGAGCAGCCGAAATCCATCGTCGGCCTCAGGCGGATCATTCCATCGTTTGGTTTTGATTGGCATCGCATTGCCCCGATTTTCCGTCGGCGATCGACAAATCCGCTGTTTGACTTCACATTCAATGCCGATAGGATGATTGCGTCAAGAAGGAAAAGATGCTTCGAATTAGCCCTATTATCATTGGTCGGTCGCGTCGGATTCGCCGCGTTTAGGGGCTTTTTCAATAATGAAAAACAGCAACCCCGAGGCGACGGCCTTGGGGTTTTTTGTTTTGCATGCGGAATTGGAAATGCCTGAACCTCTCGAATCACAACTTCAACCTGGCAGCCGAAGCCCGCTCATCGAGTTGCTGGCGCTGGCGTTGCCCACGGTGGCGCAGATGGCGTCTTACACGGTGATGCAGTTTCTCGACGCGTGGATGCTGGCGCGGGCGAACCACAATATTGATGATCCCACCGCCGTCGGCAACGCGGGGCTCTTCGCTTTCGCACTCATCAGCTTTGGTATGGGTGTGCTTTGGGTGGTCAACACGCTGGTCAGCCAGAGTTATGGACGAAAAACCTATCACGAATGCGGGCAATATCTCTGGCAGGGCGTCTGGTTTGCGTTTGGCTTCTCTGCGTTGCTGGTGATGTTCATCCCGGGCATCGCCCCGCTCTTTCGCGGACTTGGACACGAACCTTCGCTTCTGACGCGTGAAGACATCTATTTGAAGATTGTGCTCGGAGCCTCTCTTTTCAAACTGGTCGGCACCGCGTTTTCACAATTTCTGCTGGCGGTCAATCGACCTGGAATGGTTTTCACATCGACGATTGTCGGCGTGAGCTCCAATGCAGTGGCGGCGTGGATCATGGTCTTCGGAACATGGGGCTGTCCAAAACTGGGCGTGGTGGGGACGGCATGGGCACAAAATATCGGTGTGCTGGTGGAAACCGGCAGCCTGATTATCTTTGCCATGCTGCCGACAATCCGCCGAACGTATAACGCCACTGACTGGAAACTACGCTGGCCTGCGATGAAGACACTGCTGTTCGTTGGCTCGCCCGCGGGATTGCAGATCATCGGCGATGTGCTGGCGTGGAGTTTGTTCGGCATGTGGATTATGGCTCGCTTCGGAACCGCCGCCATGGCCGGAAATAATTTCATGTTTCAATACATGAAGGTCAGCTTCATGCCCGCGTTTGGAATCTCCGTTGCCGTGACCGCTTTGGTGGGGCGCTACATCGGCATGGGCAAACCCGACATCGCTGAGAAGCGGGCCAATCTCGCGTTCCGTCTCTGCGCCGTTTATATGCTGACCTGCGG
>DATAPK010000436.1:0-6584 GCA_036265245.1 Tepidisphaeraceae bacterium
GTTCTGCACGACGGTGACGGTCCCGCCGACCGATCCCCAGAGATTCCAGGGTTCGTAGACAATAACATCGCCTGCGATTTGCCCACGTTCTTCACGCATCGATCTTTCACTCCCAGCCCTCGTTAAGCTGCCGACATCTCCGGATCAGTCTCGCCAAACGCCTGGCGAAGCCCGCGATTGCTCTTGATCTGGATGCCCAAAACCATGATGACCGCAATCACCGGCCAGCCGACAAACCTCGCCCACTTCAACGCCGCAATGGGCGACAGCTCACTATGAAATTTAGCGAATCCCACCAACTCATCCCACGTATATAGCACCCCGGGGATTTTGAAATTCGGGTCTGTAAATGTTGCATTACTCAAAAACGCCTGCCAAGGAAACAGCAGCACGATCAACAGCAGGCAGGACACATAAGCTGATGTCGTGCGCGCCACGCCGATCAATCTGCCCACCAGCATGATCTTCACGATCAGCAGCAGCACAA
The DNA here is from genome assembly GCA_036265245.1 of Tepidisphaeraceae bacterium. Taxonomy (GTDB): domain Bacteria; phylum Planctomycetota; class Phycisphaerae; order Tepidisphaerales; family Tepidisphaeraceae; genus DATAPK01. The sequence goes on from DATAPK010000436.1 coordinate 488, forward strand.
AGCAAAGCACGATCGCCAGAATAAATCCAATAAACGCGCTCCCGCCCACCAGATATTGCAGCGCATCCACCCAATGCGGCATCGGTTGGGTGGTGGCGGAATTCGGGATGATGTAATCGGTATATCGCGCAACAAAAAACAGCCCAAGTTGAATTAACAGACAGACAAAGATCAGCAGAACGAGCAGATTTTTCGCTCGCCGGGCCGTGTACATCGCGTCGGCGTAGTCGGCGGCGGTTGCGATTGCGGGGTCGGTCATGGGCATTTCCTTTTAGCCAGCAACGCAAAGTGATATTCCAACTCCCACCGCCACGCAACTTTCCCGCTTCGCGTTGGCTGAGGAATCCAATCTCTGATGGTGGAACCAGAGACCGCGAAGCACGATGGCGCGAAGGATGTCGCGAAGGGAAAATATCGGTATATATTTCTTCGCGAATGCTTCGCGTCATCGTGCTTTCGCGGTCTCTTCCCGCTGCATCAATCAATTTCGAGATCTTAACAAATGAGAGTTACACCCTTCGCCTGTGTTTCGTTAGAGTGTGTCCATGCTCGACGCCCACAAATCCCGCAACCGCCAGCAGCGGCTTCTCGACCGCATGGGGGAAGCAAAACTCGACGCCGTCGTCGTCGGCCTGCCGCAGCATGTTTATTATCTTTCCACCTGGTGGACGGATTGGAAACATCAGTCCGCGTTCATTCTTTTTTCCGACGGCCGAAGCTGGCTTGCCACCGCCAACCAACCCGCCCAAGACACCGCCGCCGATGAAGTTGTGGGTTACGAGGCCCAGTGGATGTCCACGCTTCGCCAGGAGCAGCCACAGGTGGTGGGGCAGATGGTGACCGATCTCCTGAAGTCTCGCCGAGCCAAGCACATCGGCATCGACGCATCCCAAGTGACATCGCAGGTCGCTCGCATGACCGATGCGAAAGTCGAGCCGATCGATCCCATCCTCTGGCAGATGCGCCGCACCAAAGACATCGACGAGCTGGCCTTGATTCAGGAAGCCGTCACCGCCACCGCCGCCATGTTTGACCACGCCCGCAAAATCGTCGAGCCGGGCGTTGCTGAGCTTGACGTTTACACGCAGCTTCACGAGGTCGCCGTCAAAACCACCGGCGAGCCGATGACCGCGCCCCTTGGAAACGATTTCGCCTGCGGCAGCGGCGGGGGGCCGCCACGGAAAGACCGCCGCGCCAAAGCCGGTGAACTGTATATCCTCGACCTCGGCCCGACCTATCGCGGCTATTTCGCCGACACCTGCCGCGCCTTCTCCGTCGATCGCAAACCCACCGACGCCCAGCACCAGGCTTGGCAGACAGTCGTTGAGGCCCTCAACATCGTCGAAAAATTGGCCCGCCCCGGTGTCAAATGCACCACCATCTTCAGTGCCGTCGATGAGCATTTCAAAGCCGTTCGCGGCAAGGGAATCTCTCACCACCTTGGCCACGGCATCGGCCTGCAGCCTCACGAATTTCCCCATCTCAACCCCAAATGGGATGATATCCTGCTGGAAGGCGAAGTCTTCACCGCCGAGCCCGGTGTCTACGGCCCCGAACTGCAAGGCGGCATCCGGCTGGAAAACAATTATCTCGTAACATCCGATGGCGTGAAAAATCTCCTGAACTCGCCTTTGGCGCTTTAAGATGGAATGTGCCACATAGGCACAGAAGAAAATGCAGAGGCCACGAATTACACGAATGAACACGAATAAAAAGTAACTCGCTTTATTCGTGTTCATTCGTGTAATTCGTGGCTTAAGTCTTTTCTCAGTGTTTCTGTGCAGAAATAAATGCCCGACAATCCCGAACACAATCCCGAGAGCCATGATGCCGCCGATCCCGATTGGTTTCGCCCGCCCACCCCGCGCGAGCGCCGCATCGCCGCCGCGTTGTTCGTGGGGTTCGGGCTATTTTTCATCGCTCTCTTTTTCGTCCTCTTCGGCTGGTGGTTCCGCTGGGTCATTCTTTTTCTGGGCATCTATTCGATCCTCATCGGAATAAAATATCTCCGCGGCGAGCGCGTCGCATAACCCGTTTAGCGCCGCCGCTTGACGTCGGCGAACTCAGTCGATCCGCAGCAGGTGTTTCTGTGAAATTTGCAAATCCCCAATCCCCAATCCAAAATCCAAAATCTGAAATTTGAAATCTCCCATGCCCACCGCCTCCTACGACACCTTCGAACGCTACAAACAAAAAGGCCTCGACGCCCGTCGCGCCGGCCAATGGGATTCCGCCCGCATCTATCTCCTCGAAGCCGCCCGCTCGATGCTCGAACTCAGCAAATCCGCCCAAGGCGAAGACCTTCGCGAAGCCCGCAAGCAAACCGCCGCCAAGCTCCTAGACCTCGCCCGCGATTGTGACAAAGCGAAGACGGAGAATCGATCCACCCGCTCCGACAATCGGCAATCGCCAACCGGCAATCGCCAATCCCAAGGCGAATCCGAAGGCGCAACCAACGCCTCCGACTGGATCGTCCGCGAAAAACCCTCCATCCGTTTCGACCAAGTCGCCGGCCTGGAAGACGTGAAAGAAAACATCCGCCTGAAAATGCTCTACCCCTTTGAGCATCCCGAACTCGCCGAAAAATTCGGCATCAACCCCGGCGGCGGCGTCCTCATGTATGGCCCGCCCGGCACCGGCAAAACCCTTCTCGCCAAAGCCACCGCCGGCGAGCTCGACGCCACCTTTTTCCGCGTTTCGCCCGCTGATCTCCTCAGCAAATGGGTCGGCGAGGCCGAGCAGAACATCAAAAAACTGTTCGATTCCGCCGCCAGCGAAAAACGCGCCATCATCTTCATCGACGAAATCGAAGCTCTCGTCCCCGCCCGCCGCGATGAAGGCTCCAGCGTCATGCAACGCGTCGTCCCGCAAATCCTTCAAGGCATGGAAGGCTTCGACAAGAAAAAAGGCTCGCCGATCCTCTTCATGGGCGCCACCAACGTCCCCTGGCAGCTTGATCCCGCCGTCCTTCGCCCCGGCCGCTTCGACGAAAAAGTCTACATCCCCTTGCCCGACGTCATCGCTCGCCGAAAAATGCTCGAAATCTATCTCAGCCACCGCCCGCTGGATGCCAACGTCAATCTCGACGACTTGGCAACAAAGCTCGAAGGCTTCAGCGGCGCCGACATCAAATACCTCTGCGACCGCTCCGCCACAATCCCCTTCCTCAAATCCGTCGCCACCGGAACAGAAGGCGACATCGACCAGCAAATCATCACCGACGTGATTTCCGAAACCCCCAAATCCGTCACTCGCGAAATGCTGAAACGCTTCGAAGATTGGGCCCGGCAGACTGCTTGAAGCATCTCGAATCAAATGCAACCGCAAAGCCGCAGAGGCGCAGAGGCGCGGAGGAAGACGCAGAGAAAACAATAAAGTTTAGAAGTTGTTTCAAACCCAATTTAGCGGCAGACGCCGGTGTCTGAGGTATTCCGAAGACCCGGATTTTTCTGCAATTGATGCCTCTTCGGAATACCTCAGAAGCGGCGTCTGAGTTTTGAAACAGCTTCTAGTTTTTAATCTCAAAAATAATTTCTTCTCCGCGTCTGTCTCCGCGCCTCCGCATCTCCGCGGTTGCATTTATTCCCGCCACCATCACGCTGCCGGTTGCATTTCTCCCCGCTCCCGCCAAGATGCCCAGCAAACACATGCTCAAGCAAACTCTCCACGATCATTGGTCTCTCCGTCCCGTCGGCGATCTCTCCGAAGTCCCGTCCAATCTGCGAGATATTTCTATCCCCGCCCAAATCCCCGGCTGCGTTCACACCGACCTGATCCGCGCCGCCAAAATCCCCGACCCCTATCTCGATCTCAACGAATACACCCTCCAATGGATCGGCCAAACCGACTGGGAATATCGCACCACCTTCGACGCCAACCCAAAACTCTTCGACCACGAGCGCATCGACCTCGTCTTCGACGGCCTGGACACCATCGCCAAAATCGAACTCAACGGCTCGCTGATCGCCCAAACCCAAAACATGTTCCGCTCCTATCGCTTCGACGTACGGAAGCTATTGAAGCGAACCGGAAACGAGCTGCGCATCACCTTCGCCTGCCCCGTCAAATACGCCTTCGCCATGCGCGACAAGCTCGGCCACCTCCCCTGGACCAACGGCGCCGGCGGCCCCTTCAATTTCATCCGCAAAATGGCCTGCAACTTCGGCTGGGACTGGGGGCCGGTGTTTGTGACGAGCGGGATTTGGAAGGGGGTGAGGGTGGAGGGATGGAGTGGCGCGAGAATTACCGAAATCCGTATAACGCCATCGCATTCGGATAATGGACCCTTTCGGGTTGATGTGACGGCATTCATTCAGCGATCTGAAAAAGCAACAAGCCCTTTGTACTTATCAGGTGATTTGCGACTTTCGGATGGACGCAGCTTTGCCAATAGTATGGATTTTCATGATGGCGATTCCGCATCTTTGACATTTGAGTTTCACAACGCGCCGCTCTGGCGTCCCGTGGGATATGGCAAGCAGCCGATTCAATTATTACAGCTTTTTGTAAATGATCATCTCGGCGATCGACATGACGATCGTGAACTGAAGTTAGGCCTTCGCACCACCGAACTCGCCACCGCCCCCGACGCCATCGGCCGCGAGTTCGTGGTGAAAGTTAACGACAAGCCCATCTTCTGCAAAGGCTTCAACTGGATTCCCGACGACTGCTTCCCAACCCGCGCCTGCGATCCGCAGCGCGTTCGCGCGCGCATCGAGCAGGCCCTCGCCACCGGCGCCAACATGCTTCGCGTCTGGGGCGGCGGAATTTACGAGACCGACGATTTCTACAACATCTGCGATGAACTCGGCATCCTCGTCTGGCAGGATTTCCCCTTCGCCTGCGCCACCTATCCCGAAGAAGAGCCGTATTGGTCAGAAGTCGAAGCCGAGGTCAAGGAAAACGTCGCGCGGCTTTCGCATCATCCGAGCCTGGTTCTCTGGAACGGCAACAACGAAAACCTGATGGCCTACCGCGACTGGGGCTGGAAGCCGCAAGTCGCCGGCCGAACCTGGGGCACGAATTATTATTTCAATCTGATCCCCCGCATCCTCAAGGAGCTTGATCCCACCCGTCCCTACTGGCCCGCGAGCCCCTGGTCAGGTGATCCTGATGTCGATAACGGCGTGCATCCCAATCTGCCCACCCACGGCAACACCCACCATTGGAAAACCTGGGTCTTCGAAAATTATCCCACCTATCGCGATATCTCCCCACGCTTCTGCAGCGAATTCGGCTTCCAGGCCCCCGCCAATTTCGCAACGATCGCGCGCGTCGTGCCCCCAGAAAAGCGCAACTTCGCCTCCGCCGAGATGCGCCATCACCAAAAATGCATCACCGCCCACGACGACGGCGATCTCCGCAATCTCAAATACGTCGCCGAACATTTCAACGTCGACGGAATCGACGACTTAATCAAATCCCTCAAACTCTGTGAACCCTATCCCCCATTGCCCGCGCCCGGAATTGTCAAACCGCTCCACTCCTCGCTTGCGCCATCGCGAGCCAACTTCGACGACCTGCATTATCTGCTTCAATTAAATCAAGCGCGAGCCTTAACTCTCGCCGTCGAATGGTTCCGCTCTCGCCAACCTGTCTGCATGGGCACCCTCTACTGGCAACTCAACGACTGCTGGCCCGCCGTCACAAGCTGGGCCACCGTCGACGGCGACGGCCGTCTCAAACCCGCCTGGTTCGCCACGCGCCGTTTCTATGCAAACTATCTCCCCACGATTCAGCCCGAGCCGGATGGGTCGCTCTCGCTTTATCTCATCAACGACACTGATGAGCCTCGAATCATCAGCAAAAAATCCCTCACTCGCCGAACGTTTGACGGGAAAATTCTCGCCACCCAGCAGATCGATTGCCAAGTGCCCCCGCGCGCATCGCTTCGCGTCCCGATCGATCCATCGCTCTCCAAGCCCGGCGACCCATCGCAGGAACTTCTATATTTTGACGATTCAACTCCCGCGTTCTGGTTCTTCGACGTCGATAAAAACCTGAATTACCCGGCCCCGAAATTCGAATCAAAGCTATCTCAATCCGGCGAAGAATATCGCCTCCAACTTTCCGCCCGCACCCTGATTCGCGACCTCTG
>DATAPK010000437.1:0-4154 GCA_036265245.1 Tepidisphaeraceae bacterium
CTGGAACAATCTCGATTCCGCCATCGGCCTGCTCGGTGTCTGGTACGGTGCGGAGGCTGGCATTGAAGTGCCGCCAAAATACTGGCAGGCCGTCCAGCAACATTGGCTCAATCACGAACTCCCCACTGGCCAGTGGTATTCTGATTCCGTCAACACCACACCCAGCATCGGCATGACCTGGGCGGGCGACTGGGCCCTGCGCGTCACGCAAAACTGGATGAACCTCTCGCAAACAACCGTCGGCAGGCAAACCGATTCGTCAGGTTTGTTACAGGCGATGAAATGGCTCGAATCCGCCGACAACAGCACCACCCTGCGCGACGATCAAACCACTTACGTCGGCTTCAACCTCTTCATGCTTAACCTGGTCGGACAGGCGGGCGGGTATAAATATCTCGGCTCACACAACTGGTATCACGAGATCGCCGGCACGGTCGTTCCCGTCCAATGGCCCAACGGCGCCTTCGGCCGCACGCCAGATGGAGCCGAAGCCGTCCTCCAAACTGCTTACGCCATGATCTTCCTCTCCCGCGGCCTGCACCCGGTCTATATGGAAAAGCTCCATTTCTCCGGCGTCTGGAACAACCGCCCGCGAGATTTGAACAACCTATCGCATTTCACTTCCCGCGAACTTGAACGCTCTCTCAATTGGGAAGTCATGCCCACCGCCCACGACTGGACCGATTGGCTCGACTCACCGGTGCTGTATATCGCTTCGCACGAATCGCCGGCCTTGAGCCCCGCCGAAAAAGAGAAGCTGCGCGCCTATGTCCTGGCCGGCGGGATGCTCTTCACTCACGCCGACGCCGGCAACAGTGAATTCAAGCAATACATCGAGCAAAAACTCGTGCGGTCGCTCTTTCCGAATTATAAGCTGCAGGATATCCCCGCCAACGATCCGATTTATTCCATCCAGTTCCCGCTCAAAGCCCCGCTGCCAAAACTGCGAGGCGTCAGCAACGGTTCTCGGTGGCTGCTCATCGACTCACCCGTTGATTTGAGCGCCAACTGGCAAATCCACAACGAAAAAATCGCGCACGCCAGCTTCGAATTGGCCACTAACCTGTTCGTCTACGCCTCGGGAAAGACCGAGCCGCGCAGCCGCCTGGCGCTGACGTATCTTTCCGACGCCAATCCCTTGCCCCAACAGTCAATCAAGATCACTCGCCTGAGCTACGGCGGAAATTGGGATCCAGAGCCCTATTCATGGACGCGCTTCGATCGCTGGATGCTGCACAATGCTAATTTGAAATTGCAGATCGATTCGACCGCCGCCGCCGATCTTCAACCCGGCGCCGCCAAGATTGCGGTGCTGACCGGCACTGCTGATTATTCTCCGACGGATAGGGAAATCGACGCGCTCAAGAATTTCGTCAACGCCGGCGGCTGGCTATTGATCGATGATTGCGGCGGCGATGGAACCTTCGCCCACTGCATCGAATCCGCCTGGCTTCCCCGTCTCTCCACTGATAAACCTCAGCCCCTCGAAGCCAATGATCCCATCCTCGCCGGCGATTCCGCTTCGCCATCCTATCGCGAAGGAACACTCGCCCATCTTGGCAATGCATATCACCCGATGTCGGTGAAGCTTGGGCAAGGCCGAATCATTTATAGCTCGATCGATCTCACCACCGGCCTGCTCGGCGCAAACACTGCGAGCATTCTCGGCTACCAACCCGCCTCTGCGATGAGCTTCGCCAAAAACGTCCTCCTCGAATCCGCCAAAGCAAACTGATCGAACTTCAAAATCAATGCGCAAAAAAACGCACAGGGATGCCCTTCCGCGCACATCCCTGTGCGTATTTAAATCGTTCGCAAGCGATTAAGCTTACGGAATCGTGATGGTCTGTCCGACGCGCAGCTTCGAGGGTTCCAAGCCCGGGTTGGCGGCGACGATCTTGGTGTATTCCTTGCCGCTGCCATATCGGCTCTTGGCGATGCTGTAGAGGGTGTCGCCATGTTTCACGGTGTAGCTTCCACTACCAATCGCGGAAGCGCCAGAGGCCGCGACGGGTGTCGGCGTGGAATCATAAACCACAGGCTGGGCGGCAGTCGGCGGCGTGTAAGCCTGCGGCGCGGGCTGGTAGGCCACCGGCGCGGGCGAAAGCGGCTCGGTCACGCTTGAGGTTGTCTTCTTCGCGTTCGAGCACCCGGCCGCCATCGCGACCACGATCAGTCCAATCGAAAGTGTTTTTTTCATAGCTAACTCCTAGCAAGGCCATTATTTCGTCCACCGGCCAACCGTGGCCGAGCGATATAACCATAGTTATCGGACGCAACTGGCACTTTGCATGAGCGATTTTTGCCGATTTTTATAGATTGCTATAAACCCCTGTTGATTTTGGACTTAAAATCGCGGATTTTGCACAATCGACTGTGCCCACCCCCTATTTCACTCTCGCGTTGATGCTTCTGTGCGCCTTATTTGCGCTTTTGGCCGCAAGCCTGCTGATGATGGCCCGACTGCTACTTAGGCCAGCGCGCATGAGCGACGGCAAAGCCGCGTATCTGCTCAAGCGACTTTCCCCCGGCGACTTGGGATTGCATTTCCAAACCCTCGAATTCGAAGTCCGCGACGACCATTCCCAAAAACCGATCAAACTGGCCGCGTGGTGGATCGCGCATCCGGCGGCGAGGGGCAAATGCGTCGTGATCATTCACGGATATGGCGACGCAAAAGTCGGCGCGATCGCGTGGGCGCCGATGTGGCATGAATTGGGGTATCACATTCTCGCGATCGATCTTCGGGCGCATGGCGAAAGCGAGGGAAGAGAAACGACAGCTGGATATTTCGAGCGGCATGATTTGAATCGGATTCTGGATCAACTGTGCGCGGCGAGGCCGGCCGATACGCGCACGCTGGTGCTTTTTGGCATCAGCCTGGGGGGAGCGGTGTCGCTGGCGGCGGCGGAGACACGCGAGAATATTGTGGCGATTGTGCTGGATTCGCCCTTCACTCAATACAGCCACGCGGTTCGCGCCCATGCCCGGCGGATGAATATGCCGTTTCCGAAATTGATCCCGTGGTCCATCCGGCTCGCGCAATCGCTTAGTGGCGCGCGATTCGATGACGTTCGGCCGATCGATCTGCTCACGCGGGTTCGATGTCCGATCATGGTGATCGCGGGCGGGTGCGATCCGTTTTTGCCGGCGGAGGATTTATCATTGCTCGAAGCGACGATGGCGCGGCGAACTGATGGGGTCAGCCGATTCTGGAAAGTACCTGAGGGCGAACACGTGTTGAGCATTTCCACAGATCCCGAAGCATATCGAGAACGGATTGAGGCGTTTTTGAAAGATGTATTGGCGCTGCGGGAAGTACCCTGACCCTGAAGGGTCGGGCTTTGTTTGCAGGGGCGGCGCGAGGGGTTTTATCACTGTCTGTATTGTTTGCTTGACCTTGGTTTTGTGCGTCGTAGTATCCTCCTTCGATGTTGAAGCACACGCCGGTTTATGACTTTCATGTGTCGCACGGGGCGAAGATGGTGGACTACACCGGGTGGGAGATGCCGCTGATGTATCGCGGCATTGTGGCCGAGCATGAGCAGACGCGGAAAAGCGGATCGATTTTTGATGTTTCGCACATGGGGCGGCTGCATTTTTCTGGGCCGGATACGGTGAAGTTTCTGAGCAAAGTCGTCACGCGAAAACTTGATGACATGAAAGTCGGGCAGAGCCGATATTCGCTGGTTTGCAACGCGGCGGGCGGGATCATGGATGACGTGATCGTCAGCCGGGATCAGAAATACTGGCTGGTCGTCTGCAACGCGAGCAATCGAGACAAACTGGTCAAGCATTTTCATGCGGTGAGACACGACACGGGGATGGATCTGGATATCGCGGATCAGACCGAAGGCACGATGATGGTGGCGGTGCAGGGGCCGAAGGTGATCGAGCGGTTGGCCGGGCTGCTGCCGGAGGATGTGAACCTCAAGCAGATGAAGCGGTATCACTTTGTGACCGACTCATTCATGCTGATCAAGTTCTCGGTGTTTCGCAGCGGCTACACCGGCGAAGATGGCGTGGAGATGATTCTGCCGGCGAAGATGGCGTCGATGGCGCTGAAGTTGCTCGGCGGGAAATTTGAAAAAGAAGACGCGACGATTCAGCCGGCGGGGCTTGGGGCGCGCGACACGTTGCGACTGGAAGCGGGC
>DATAPK010000438.1:0-13786 GCA_036265245.1 Tepidisphaeraceae bacterium
AAGCTGTTGTACTGAAGGTTCACGCGGATGAAGTCGGCATTCTTTCCCTGCACGAAATTCCACGAATCATCCCAGCCCGCCCAATCATTGTTGAAGGTCGAAAGATGCTCGATGTCGCGCCGAATGCCGTCGATTCCGCGATTCAAATCCTTTGCCGCTTCACGATCTTCCAGTGAAACGAAGCTCGGATAGACGATCAGACGCTGCACGCCATACAACGTTCCCGCTGTCAGCAGGAACGACATCATCAGGATGAAAATAACCTTGATCTTGAGAGACACAGCAATTCCTTAATAGCATTAGACGCATGCTTTTCATCGGCAGGGGGTGCGTCTCACTTCATTTCGGAGTGCGCTAAAGTGCGGTGCTGCCTAATCCGACCTTACCGGTATGAACCGCATAAACGGCATTTCCGTCATCTGTTTGCTCGCGGCCCTTGCATTGGCCGTTCCGATATCGGACGTTGCCATGGCTCAGGACGAGGATGGCGGCGTGATCGATTCGCAAAGTGCGATGATCCCGCTCGAGCCGGATGAGATTCCCCCCCGCAGCGAGATTCCCCAGCCTGCGACGTTCCCCTCGACTGCGCCTACAATCGCCCCCGCGCCGGAAAACGCTGCGATCGATCCGATCGCGGGTTTATTCGGACGCGTTCACGATCCGTTGGCCGACAAAGGAATCAGCCTCTCGCTCTCCATGACCGCCGATTGGGCCAAGAACTTCACCGGCGGCCTGAATACCGCCGGCAGCGATTTCAATCATTTGCTCAACGTCACTCTTACGCTCGACACAAAAAAGCTGCTGAATATTGAAGGTGGAACCATCTTCGTGAACTTTCAGCAACAGCATGGCGAAAGCGGTTCGGTCGATGCGGGTGATATTCAAGATGTCTCAAGCATTGCCGCCGACGGACGAACGCAGTTGGATGAGATTTGGTATCAGGAATCGTTCCTCAATGAGAAAGTGCGAGTGAAGCTTGGGAAGATTGACGCGGGCAGTGAGTTCTGCCTTTCGGAGAATGCGTCGGACTTTTTGAACGGCGGCATGTCCACCGCCGCCAGCAACGAACTGTTGCCGACGTATCCCGACGCGGCGTTCGGCGGCGAGATTTTCGTCAAGCCCTGTGACGCGTTCTATGCACAAGCCGGGATTTTTGACGGCGCATTGCAGGAAGGCGTCAAGACGGGGGAGAACGGCCCGCGCACGCTGTTTGGTCCGCCTGCTGATCTCTACCTCACCGGCGAAGCTGGATTGTTGTGGGAGAAGGCGGGTAAAACGGGCCGTCTGGGTTTGGGCGTTTGGCATCACACAGGCACGTTCGACAAATTCACCGGCGGAACTGCCGACGGCGCAACCGGCTTTTACATCACGTTCGATCAAACCCTCATTCGCGAAAACCCGGATCAAGCAGATGACGCGCAGGGCCTGGGCATGTTCATCATTTACGATCACGCCCAGGAATCGATCATCGACATCGATCATCACCTCTCCACCGGCCTTGCTTATACGGGCTTGCTGCCCAATCGCGATAACGATGTCGTCGGCGCCGGCGTCACCTGGGCGCATCTCAGCGATCACGCCGGCTTTGAACACGACGCGGAAACCACCATCGAAACGTTCTACAAACTCCAGCTCACGCCCTGGTTTTCCGTGCAGCCCGATCTGCAATACGTGATCGATCCCGCGACGGCGAATCACGATGCTCTGGTGGGGACCTTGCGATTGGCTATCACATTCTAGCTTTCCAGTTTCGGCTGATTATTCCGTAAAGCTATTCCGGAAAGCTGCTTACGAACATCTAAATTGCGCACTTGCCACGCCGGGCATGAGGATCGTATTATTTTCCTCATGCAATTGTTGTCATCGACAACTAAATTTGATTCCATCGCCGATGCCTGTGCTGAGGAGTTGATGGACGCGCTTCCGCCGGTGATGCGCTTTGTTCGCTATCACATGCGAAGCCATCGAGCGCAAGGTTTGTCGGTGCCGCAGTTTCGGGCGATGGCGTTTTTGCGAACCATGCCCGCGACCAAGCTGTCCGCCGTCGCCGAGTTCCTTGGCGCGTCCATGCCAACCACCTCGCGCATCGTTTCAGGTTTGGTTTCCCGCGGCCTGGTAAAACGCTGTGAACGCAACGGCGATCGCCGCTGTGTCGAACTTGCCCTCACTTCTCGCGGTGTCTCGGCAACCGAAAAAGCCCGCGCCGCCACCCGCTCACAACTATCCAAAGAATTAGCCGGCCTGAGTGACGAAGAAAGAAACGCACTTCTTTCCGGAATGAAATCGCTGCGTTCGCTTTTCGTGCCATCGCTCCGTTTGCCGCAAACCGAGACTTAAAGTTCGAGACGTTTTATGTGGATTGTCAGATTAGCTCTTCGCCGGCCTTACACGTTCGTCGTTTGCGCGATGCTCGTGGCCATCCTCGGCATCTACTCGATTCTCAACACGCCGACTGACATCTTCCCAAACATCAACATTCCGGTGATCTCGGTCGCATTCAATTACACCGGCATGTCGTCGGATGAGATGGAAAAACGCATTGCCGGCAACTTTGAGCGCATTCTCACCACCACTGTCGACGATATCGAACACATCGAAAGCCAGTCACTCACCGGCATCGGCATCATCAAGATTTATTTTCAGAAGAATGCGAATGTGGACACCGCCACCGCCCAGGTGACGGCGATCGCGCAAACCGCCATCCGTCAGATGCCGCAGGGAACTCAGCCGCCGTTGATTATTAAATACAGCGCATCGGATGTGCCTGTGTTGCAGCTTTCGATCGGCAGCAAGACATTGCCCGAGCAGGATCTGTTTGATCTCACTGTCAATTCGCTGCGTAAAGATCTGGTCACTGTGCCGGGCGTGGAGATTCCCTATCCCTATGGCGGCAAGCAGCGGCAGGTGATGGTCGATCTCGATCCTGAAAAGCTTTATGCCTATGGCGTCTCTCCGTCCGACGTCTCGGCGGCGATCAATAACCAGAGTCTTATTTTGCCGGCAGGCACCGCTAAAATCGGCAAGCAGGAATATTCGGTCCGCCTCAACAGCACCCCCGAAGCAGTGGCTGCTTTGAACGATCTGCCCATTAAAACCGTCAACGGCACAACGATTTTCATTCACGATGTCGCCCACGTGCGCGACGGCTTCCAGGTCCAGCAGAACGTGGTCCATGTCGACGGCAAGCCCGGCGTGCTGCTGTCTATTCTAAAAAACGGCAAGGCCTCAACGTTGGATGTGGTCAACAATGTAAAAGGCGCATTGCCGCAGGCAGAGGCGGCGCTGCCTAAAAAGGGGCTTGATGTCACGCCGATGTTCGATCAGTCGATCTTCGTGCGAGCCTCGGTTGAAGGCGTCGTGAAAGAAGCCCTCATCGCCGCCGGCCTCACCGGCTTGATGATCCTCCTCTTCCTCGGCTCCTGGCGAAGCACGTTGATCGTTGTGATCTCCATCCCGCTGTCGATTCTTGTCTCGATCATCATTCTTTCGTTCCTCGGCGAAACCTTGAATGTGATGACTCTGGGCGGCATGGCGCTGGCGGTCGGTATCCTCGTCGACGACGCCACCGTCGAAATTGAAAACATCCACCGCAACCTTCACCAGCGCAAGCGATTGGTGCAGGCCATCCTCGACGGCGCCAGCCAGATCGCCGTGCCTGCGTTTGTCTCAACGCTTTGCATATGCATCGTGTTCGTCCCCGTCGTTTTCATCAGCGGCGCTGCGAAGTTTCTCTTCACACCGCTCGCGATGGCCGTCGTCTTTGCGATGTTGACGAGCTACCTGCTGAGCCGAACGCTCGTGCCCACGATGGTGCATTATCTGCTCGCCACTGAAGTTGAGCGTTATGGCGGTGAACTGGACAAAGACGATCCGCACGCCGCTGCAGCGATTTATGCTAAGGAACACCACGGCGAATTACCGCCCCAAGAAAAGACCGCCAAGCCGCTGCTGCATCGCCCATGGTTCCGCCTTTTACTCATGCTGATCGTTGCAGTAGGCGTCGTCACCGCCTTTGCGATCCCTGTCTCTCGCGGGTGGATCGTCGCCAATGCCGGCACGATTACCTGGTGGCTTCTTATCGCGGCCATCGTGGTGGCCATCGGTTTCATCATCGCAAAATATGATTTGATCTGGCGATCCCACGATGCCTTCAACATCCAGTTCGAAAAGCTTCGGCGCTATTACGGTGGCGCGCTCACCTGGGCCCTGGAACATCGTGGCGTGGTCACGCTGATCTTTGGCGCACTGGTCATTCTTTCTATTTCATTAATCCCGCTGCTGGGTGAAGATTTCTTCCCGACCGTCGATGCCGGCCAGCTTCGCATGCACGTGCGCGCACCCGCCGGCACGAGGCTTGAAGAAACACAAAAATATTACGCGGATGTTGAGGATGTCATTCACAAGGTCATCCCAGCCAATGAAATTGCGACGGTCATCGACAACATCGGCATCCCCAACAGCACCATCAACCTGTCGCTCAGCGACGTTTCGATGATCGGCCCGGCCGATGGCGAGATTCTTGTTTCACTCAAGGAAGGACATCACCCAACTGCCGGGTATCAGCGCACGCTTCGCCGGGAGCTCGCAGAGAAATTCCCGCAGTTGGTTTGCTATTTCGCACCATCCGACATCGCCACGCAGGTATTGAACTTCGGTTTGCCCGCTTCAATCGATGTGCAAGTGGTCGGGCCGCCGTTCAACGCCGCCAAAAACGAACAACTCGCCCGCCAGATGCTCGCCGAGGTTTCACGCATCCCCGGCGCCGCCGATTGCAGGCTGGCGCAAGTCACCAACGCCCCCGACATCCGCGTGAACGTCGATCGCACGTTGGCCGGCGAGGTCGGGCTCACGCAAAAGGATGTCGCCGGTGATCTGCTCGTCTCACTTTCCTCCAGCGGACAGACCGCGCCGAATTTCTGGGTCGATCCCCGAAGCGGCGTCACCTACAGCATCCTCGTGCAAACACCGCAGTATCGCATCGACACCGTCAACCAACTGGATAACACGCCCATCGTTCCGGTTGGGCAGAACATCACGCCGGACGACACCCAATTGCTGGGCAATCTCGCCAGCACCGCCCGCGGTTCCACGCCGACGATCATCACCCATTACAATATAAAGCCCGCGTATGATGTGCTGATGGGCGTCGCCGCCGGCACCGATCTCGGCTCGGTCAAATCACAAGTCGAGCAGATCGTCGCCAAATATCAGAAGCAGCTTCCGCAGGGTTCAACCCTCGCCATACGCGGCCAGGTGCAAAGCATGGAATCCTCATTCCAGGGCCTTGCCATCGGTCTGATCTTCGCCATCGTGCTGGTCTATCTCCTGATGGTGATCAACTTCCAGTCCTGGATCGATCCGCTGATTATTCTGATGGCGTTGCCCGGCGCTTTGTCCGGGATTTTGTGGATGCTCTTCGCCACCGGGACTACCATCAGCGTGCCGGCGCTCATGGGCGCGATCATGAGCATCGGCGTGGCGACGGCCAACAGCATCCTGATGATCACCTTCGCCAACGATCAGCGCAAGCATGATATGAACGCGCATGATGCCGCGCTATCCGCCGGTTTGACTCGCCTCCGGCCCGTCATCATGACTGCCCTGGCCATGATCATCGGTATGCTGCCCATGTCGCTGGGGCTCGGTGAAGGCGGCGAGCAGAATGCCCCGCTCGGTCGCGCCGTGATCGGCGGACTCATGCTCGCCACCTTCACGACTTTGTTTTTCGTTCCCGTCGTGTATAGCGCCTGGCGCAAAAAGGCGCCGCAAACGCACGTCGAGAAGGAGTTGCAGGAATGACTTTGAAACACGATGAGCATTGGCAAAGCGAGCGCGATCAGCAGGATGACCGCGATCAGCCGCAGCCACAGCATGACGACCACGATCAGATTCCCACCGATCTGCCCAAGGTCAGCACCGGCTCGGTATTCATCGCCGGCGTGGTGATCGTCATCGCCTTCATCGCGCTCTTCATCATTGGCTGGATTCCGCGCCATCACCGCAAAGTCGAAGCCGAGAAAGATGCTCAGCAGCAGCAAGACACCCGGCCCATGGTGGAAACCACCCAGCCCACCCGGCAAAACAAAGGCTTCGACTTAGTTCTCCCTGCCGACGTGCGCGCTCTTCAGGAAACCCCCGTTTATCCCCGCACCAGCGGCTATCTAAAACGCTGGCTCGTCGATATCGGCGATCAGGTGAAAGAAGGCCAACTCCTCGCCGAGATCGATACGCCCGAAGTCGATGCCCAGCTCAATCAAAGCAAGGCGACACTGGAGCAAACCAAAGCCAACGTTCTCAAGGCCCAGGCTGACATGAAGCTCGCGCAGGTGACGCTCCAGCGATACCTCGACGCCCAAAAGCAAAGCCCCGGCAGTGTGACGGCGCAGGATGTCGACGAAAAGCGCAGCGCCTACGACGACGCCGCCAGCGGGCTTGAGCAGGTAAAAGCCAGCGTCGTCGCCCAGGCTGCGGATGTCACTCGCCTGACCGTTTTGCAGGGATTTGAAAAAGTCGTCTCCCCATTCGGCGGCGTTGTCACCGCGCGAAATTACGACAACGGCGCGCTTCTCTCCGCCGGCAACACCGCCGCCGGCGCCGAGTTATTCCGCATCCAGGCGATCGACACCCTGCGCGCCTTTATAAACGTGCCGCAATCCTATTCCACCTCAATTAAAATTGGCCAGGATGGGTTCCTCACCGTTCGCAATTATTCCGGCAAGGAATTCAAAGGCGTGGTGATGCGCTCCGCCGGCGCGCTCGACCCGACAACTCGCACATTGCGCTTCGAGATTGATTTCCCCAACAAGGACGGCCTGCTCTACGCCGGCATGTACGGCCAGGCCCGGCTCAAAGTCACCCCCGATCAGCCTCCCATGATCGTGCCCACCAGTGCGGTGGTTTTCGATTCAGAAGGCACCCGCGTTGGCGTGGTCGAAGACAACAAATTCCATTTCAAGAAAGTGACTCTTGGTCGAGACTTCGGCACTGAAATTGAAGTTGCCAGCGGCCTGCAGGGAGACGAACAAATTGTCAAAAACCCAGGCACCCGCACCGTCGAAGGTACAGAAGTCCGCCTGGCGTCATCCAATGCGCCAGCGCCGACACAACAAGTTTCAGAGCGGTGATCTGCTGCGAGATTGGGGAAATAGATTCTAGCTTTGCAAGATGCTGGAAATGGGCAAAGTGCCCGCGCCAATTTTTGTAAGACTGAATCCAGTCGTTCCAATAGCCGTAGTGAACGTACTCACATTGCCGACTGATTCTGTCTCCTCAAGGCTGGTTGCGCCGACGCGTTGATAATAGTCGTGGGCAAGCGCGTTTCCGCGATCGGGAGAGACGGGGCTGCTATTCGCAGTGGTGGAAGTAAAGATCCGCCCGGTGTCATGACCTGCGCCGCCGTCGATCAGATCATTGATATCGCCGACCAGAGTGTCATTACCCGCGCCGCCGAGCAATGTTTCAACAGTCATGCTGGGATTTGTAAATGCTTCTTTGATCACGTCGTGGTTGAACTTGGAAGCGACATGAATATCAACAACGCCGCCAATCGTATCGTTTCCGTCCCCGCCACTGGTAAAGGTGGGGGCGATGTCGCTTGGCGTAATCCGATCATCTCCCGCGCCGCCGAGAATGGTGGTCGGCAAAGTCATTTGACCCGCGCCGGTGATAATGATCTCGTCATCGCCGGCACCGGCATCGATCACGAGCCGCTTTACGGATTTCGGATTAATCCGAAACTGATCGGCGGGATTGAGAACCCCGTACAGGTCATCTTTTGTCCCGACAGTGATATCGAGTTTATTCGCAGCATTCTGGTGAACGTAGTCGACATCGATCCGATTGGCCCCGGCCGTACCGTGAACAATCAACGTGCCTTTCGATGTCAGATCGAATTCCGGAGTGGCTGACAGAAAAAGCCGGCTTTCAACGGATTCAAAAGAAACCATGTTTTCGTTCCTCGAAAGAATCAAATTTTGACCTTCCATCACAAAAGACGTCGATTGTATCGAATCATTTCAAAGTCTCGATAATATTCCCGAAACGGCCTTCGTTTTATCCGGACGCTGAAGTAAATAGGCTAAATCCCTCGGTGGCTTCCACGCTGGATGGCGCGATGCGGGCGTAATAAAGTTCGGCCAACGCGTTGCGCCGGCTGGCGTTCACCGCGGTGTTGGCCGCGGCGATGAGAACGACGGCGCTGTCCGATCCCGAGTCGCCTTCCATGATGTCGTTCGTATCGCACGAAAGGGTGTCGTTCCCCGCTCCGCCGGAAATCGTGTCCACGCCGGTGGGATTGGTTTCGCTAAAGACAGACTTCATGATCTCGCTGTTTCGACTCGATGTGATAGGAAGAATCGCGTCCGCGCCGACCACATCGTTCCCGCTGCCGCCAACGGCAAGGATCGGGCCAGTCGCCGAATAATTGATGATGTCGTTGCCCGATCCGCCCAGAATCGTGACCGGCCGGGTTAATTTCGAAGAGCCGCCAACAAAGATCGAATCATTTTTTCCGCCCGCATCGACATAAATTCGTTTCACCGCCGCCAGCGGCTCCAGAAGCTTATACGTCTTCCCCTTCGTCTTCACGGTCGCCAGCAACCCTTGCTTTGGGTCGTCATTCACAAACGCAAAGCTGATCTTGTCGGCGGAGCTGGTGCCCTGAACCGAAAAGGTTGCCTTGCTGGTCAGTGAAATGACGGGAACGGTCGAAAAAAGCTGGCGAGATTCGAGTGGTTCAATGGTGTTCATCATGATGCAGATTTCCTGTTCTTCAATTCCCCTGCAATGTTAATCATTCCACAAACACCGGGCCATCGATCTGCAGCCTTCCGGTGGTCTGTTCGATGGAAATCGTGCCCAGCCGTTGATAGTAATCGTGGGCGAGAGCGCTGACGCGATCATCTGGAATGGCCACTTCGGAGACCACCATGAGATCGGCCTGATCGTTGCCGCTGCCGCCGTCGAGGTGGTCGGTGAGATCACCATAAAGGGTGTCGTTACCCGCGCCGCCAAGGAGCGTGTCGGAAAAAGCGGAATGGAAGCTGTGGAATTTGTCATCCAATATCGCTCGATTTTTAACACCAAAGACAGAGACGAATGCCTGCTGGGTAAAGAGGTTATCATTCCCAGCGCCGCCGATCGCCAAAAGCGGCCCAAGTTTACTTGGGGCGATGGCATCATCGCCCGCACCGCCAAGAACCGTCGCGGGGCGAGGAACATCGGATATGGCATCGATATCGATCCGATCATCGCCACCGCCGGCATCGATCCATAATCGCTTGACCGTGTGAAACCTCGCTCGAAATTGGATCAACTGATCCTGGAGGTTCGCCTCGGAACCTGCGGGCCCGACGACTGCATCGATCCCTCTTGCCCGGGTGTTGTGGACTGTAAAAACACGAATCTCATCGGCCCCGGGCGTGCCGTGGATGATGAGCGTGCCTTTAGACGTCACTTGAAAGAGAGGATTCGCGCTGAGGAGACGACGCGATTCAAGAAATTCCATGATTCCCACAATAGCCCCGCAAAGTTGAAGGCCCCGGATTTTGTCTGCCTGCCACTATGATACAGTTCTCCGGAGCGGGCGTCTGTTTTCACATATTTGATCCTTTGATTGCATTCTAACGAAGAAGATGTGGCTCAATCCGTTCAAGCGTTGCCAATAATATTTTTAATCGGGCCGAAGGCAACGGTTCCGCCATTGGTCACAACCCGGGTGGGGGCGGTCGCCTGTTCGAGGGAGGTGGCGCCAAGCCGCTGATAATAATCGTGGGCCAGCGCGTCGCCGCGATCTACAGAAATGCTGTTGGCGGTCGAAAGATCGGGAGCTTTAATCACAATCCGTCCCGTGTCGACGCCTGCGCCTCCGTCCACCTGGTCGTTTATATTGCCGATGAGAACATCATCGCCCGCGCCACCCATCAGGGTACAGGGGGACTGGCTGCCAGTGCCTTGAAAGGCTTGATCCAGCACGTCCGAGTTTTTGGAATCGTTGACCAAAATCTGATCGACGGAGCCGGAACTCAGGGTATCGTTCCCCGCTCCGCCCACTGCCAGAAGCGGCCCCATGAGATCCTGCCCGATGGAGTCGTCTCCCGCGCCGCCGAGAACCGTTGCGGGAATCGGAAGGAGGGTGATTGGGGGGACATTTCCTCCGACGGGCACTGTCACTGAAGAAGGATCGGAGGCCAACGGCCCGGTCAGGGTGATCTTGTCATCCCCCGCGCCGGCGTCGATCAGGATGCGCTTCACCGTATTAAATCGCTCATGCGTGACGATGGTGTTGGTGTCAGAGCTGCCATCGAGTTTATATTTGAATGTAATGCCGATTCCTTTTTCTTTTATTCCACCCACAAGAAAAACGTTGATGGTGTCATCATCGGTGGTCCCCTGAATCATCAGCGTGCCTGTTTTGGTGACGTGAATGATTGGCGCAACCGCGGCGAACAACTGACGCGATTCGAGAGATTCCAACACTGGTTTCATGATCATTCCTCCACGACGTGAATCGGTTTTGCCCTCAAACGACAATTCCATCTAAAGACGACGATTTGATGGGGTTTGTTTCATTTTTCCCAAATCATTCTAAAAGCTGGGCTTCAGGGCGGGTGGGTTGGCCTGCCAAAAGCTCATCCAGCGTGTATTGCGTGCCACACTCGGGGCATCGCGCGGTTTGAAGCCCGGTAAGGTTGTATCCGCATTTTGGGCAAACGATGGCGGATTTGCTGACCGAACGAATGCGCTCCGTCCGCTCTTCGACGGTTTCCCGCCAGATGAATGTGACGGCAATCAGCCAGGAAAGTGGGGCGAGTACCGATCCGATAAACGCCGCAATTTCGCGATCGCGCCCGCCGATCAGACAGCACGCACCGCCAATTCCCGCGGAGCCCACCGCCGCCAGAATCGTCAAATTCAACCGCGGGCCTGTCATCTGAACGGTGCCAAGCCAGATCAACATCCAATAGACCGCGGCAAAAACCCAGGTGAACAATCCGCAGGCAATAAAGATGGCTGTGTCACTGGGATTAAACATCCTTTCAATCACCATCAACGCCGCCATGTAAACCAGCGCCGCCGCGGGAAGCAGGAAGATCGACAGGAGGATGCGGGAGATGAGGTGGCTCATGGGGTGGATTGAGGAATCATTAGTTTCAGAAAAGTATCGACCATAAGTGCCAAACTACCAAATATCCGACGATACAGGCGAAAACAGGACATTTACCGCCTGGCCGACAGCCGGGTGTTGTCTCAATCCACACCGCTTGAGACATCCCGCCCGGTCCGTACAATCCCTTGGCCCCTGATCCCAACTGGCGGTTGGAAGGGATGAAGCAGGGTTTGAAGCTCGAATCCTGGCTTTCGATTCTGAATACTTTTTGAGGACCACATGCCCGCTACCGGAAAGATCACACAGGTCATCGGCTCAACGTTCGACGCGGAATTTCCCGAAGATCAGCTTCCTTCGATTTACAACGCGGTGAAAATCGACGCGGAGCGCGATGGCCATGCCTTCAAACTGACCGGCGAGATCGCTTCGCATCTCGGCGGCGGGAAAGTTCGCGCGGTGGCGCTGGGATCGACCGATGGCTTGTCGCGCGGCATGGCGGTCACCGATACGGGCGCGCCGCTGAGCGTGCCGGTTGGGAAAGAAACACTTGGCCGCGTCTTCAATCTGCTGGGTGACCCGATTGACAATCGCGGGCCCGTGAATGTGACCGAGCGCCGCCCCATCCATCGCGAACCGCCAGACTTTGCAGACCTCACGCCCAAGGCCGAAGTCTTCGAGACCGGCATTAAGGTCATCGATCTCCTCACGCCATTCCTTCGCGGCGGCAAAGCCGGGTTGTTCGGCGGAGCCGGTCTCGGCAAAACCGTCGTCATTCAGGAACTCATCGCGCGTATCGCCCAGCAGCACGGCGGATATTCCGTTTTCGCCGGCGTCGGTGAACGCACTCGCGAAGGAACCGATCTCTGGATCGAAATGCAGGAAGCCGAAATCGGCAACACCGGCAAGCACGTCATCGACCAGACCGTGATGGTCTTCGGCCAGATGAACGAGCCGCCCGGCGCGCGTCTTCGCGTTGCCCTGAGCGCGCTGACGATGGCCGAATATTTCCGCGACGAAACCGGCGCCGATACGCTCCTCTTCATCGACAACATTTTCCGATTCACGCAGGCCGGTTCCGAAGTGTCGGCCCTTCTCGGTCGCATGCCCTCCGCCGTGGGTTATCAGCCCACCCTCGCGACCGAAATGGGCGAACTTCAGGAACGAATCACCAGCACGAAAAAAGGCGCCATCACATCCGTGCAGGCCGTCTATGTGCCCGCCGACGATCCGACCGATCCCGCGCCGGCCAACGCTTTCGCGCACCTGGACGCGTTCATTTATCTCGAACGTAACATCGCCAGCAAAGGCATTTATCCCGCCGTTGATCCCCTCGCTTCCGCATCGCGCGCCTTGTCCGCCGACATCGTCGGCGACGACCACGCCCGCATCGCCCGCAAGGTGCAGACGATGCTTCAGCGCTACCGCGACTTGCAAGACATCATCGCCATCCTTGGCGTCGATGAATTGAGCGAAGAAGACAAGCTCATCGTCAGCCGCGCCCGCAAGATCGAGCGTTTCTTCAGCCAGCCATTCTTCGTCGCCGAGCAATTCACCGGCAAGAAGGGCGTCTACACCAAACGCGAAGATACGCTGAAGAGCTTCGACGGAATCTGCAACGGCGAAGGCGACGACCTTCCCGAACAAGCCTTCCTCTACACTGGCACGCTGGATGACGTCCGTGCCCGGGCGAAGGAAATGGCGAAGTAAATCGGCAACGTTTATTCATGTAAAAAATGGACCAGTCCACTGGGCCGCGAAGGTCTTTTTTGCCATTTTTTGTGTATCGTATTTCTGCTTGGCATTTTCGTTGACACTCCAGTTTTGAATCTATACGTTCACTTCGGCTGGAGACGGCATCGCCGGAAATCCCATTGGGGTACGCCTGCTCAGTCAGCGTCATATCGTTTTGGTAACAGCCGGAAAATAGGGAAGGAAGCTGGCCATGCGCCCACATTTCGTCGATCAGTCCATTTCACTGCAAAGCAAAAATTCCAAGCGACACCGCAAGGCATTAGCCGCGGTGATCCAATCCGCGATTGAATGCCTGGAGCCGCGCACACTTTTGACGAGCATCATTTCCGGCCAGACCATTGCCGGAGCAATTGCCGCCCAGGGCAACACCGCGGCTTATAGTTTCTCCGCCGCCGTAAATGACTCGTTTGAGGTGTCACTCGGCGATGCGAATTCTGCCAGTGCGTTTGAGCCTTTGATGCACATTTTTGATCCGCAAGGCAATGAGATCAATGCCAGCGCCTCCCACGGCACCACGAATACGAACACGTCGGTTCGGCAATTTTACCAAGTGCCTTCCGGCAGCGGCGGCAACTACACGATCCTTGTAGAGGATGATACCGGAACGCACACCGGGGCTTATGACCTGGAATTGGCCATCGCGCCCGCCACGCAGGCGTCCGATGCCGACGGTGACGGCGGCACGATTGCCACCGGACAAACCAAAACCGGCACGATCAACCGCACCGGTGATCTGGATATCTTCACCTTCTCCGCCGCACAGAATAATACCTTTGAAGTCTCCCTAGGCGATCCAAATGCCACCAGCGCGTTTGAGCCGCTGATGCTCATTTACGATCCGCATGGCGATGAGATCAACGCCAGCGCATCGCATGGCACTGACAATACCGACACATCGGTTAGGCAGTTTTTTCAGGTTCCCACAGG
>DATAPK010000439.1:0-7156 GCA_036265245.1 Tepidisphaeraceae bacterium
CTCGCCGTCGCTGACCACCGAGTGCTCAGAGCCGCGAAAACTTCGCTGATCTTTATTGAATTCCAACGCCGCCTGCTGAAGATAGGGGAACAGCCGCCAGGCGAATCGCCCCTCGCCGCTGGCTACGATCTGCGGATGCCCATCCAGCGCCCGCACCAGCCAGGTGGTGCCTGATTTGGGGCACCCGGTGATAAAGAGCTTCTGATATTGACCCATGAACTGGATCGAATGGAGCCATCGTTCAAGATGATCTTCTATATTTTTTGCCACCGTCGCGGTCCCAAATGGACAACTGACGAAATAGAAATTGCCACCGCTCGGTTTATCGGCCCTTAAACCGCATTTCCTTGATGCGATTCCTCCAAAAAAACCAATCCGTGTAAAGTTTTTTCGTAGTTGGCTTTGGAAGGTTTGAACCTGTCTGCAACCACCCTACGATGCGTGGGTGTCGTGTGATTTGAACAGCCTCTTCCCTTTGCGGGTCGATTTCGATCCCGCTGCCGACTTTGAGGCCTTCCGCAAGCTTGTCCCCGCCCGGTGGGTCGTTTATTTGATGACCGATGCCGACAATCGGCCCATCCAGCTTCTTTGCGTCAAAAATCTCCGCTACAGCCTGGAAAGGCGGCTGCATAGTGAAGAGGCGGTCCTGAGCAAACGCGTCAACTACCGCGAAATCGTCCGCAAAATCCACTGGCGAAGAGTCGACAGCGCATTTGAAGCCGATGCGATCTATCTCGAAGCCGCCCGACAGCTCTTTCCCGAGTCTTACCAGGGCATGGTTGGTTTTCGCCCGGCGTGGTTTATTCATGTGAATCCTGAAGTGGCGTTTCCGCGATATGTGAAGACCATCGACCTGCATCCACGGGCGGGCGAATTGATCGGCCCGATCGAAGACAAGCACGCTGCCGCTCGATTGATCGAAATGATCGAGGATCTGTTTGATCTCTGCCGCTATTACAACATTCTCGTCGAGTCGCCGAACGGAAAAGCATGCGCTTACAAGGAAATGGGCAAATGTCCCGCGCCGTGCGATGGCACGATCAGCATCGAGCAGTATCGCCGGCTGATCGAATGGAGCCTGGCCACGCTGGTCGATCCAGATGAAATGATCCGCCAGCAAACCCGCCGCATGCAAGCGGCCGCGACGGATCTGAAATTTGAAATGGCCGCCAAGATCAAAGCTTACGTCGATTCGATCTCGCAACTTCGCAAAGGCCCGTTTCGGCACGTTCGCCGCCTGCGTGATTTCACGTATCTCTCTCTCCAGCGAGGCCCGCGCGACGGTTTGGCGAAAGTCTTTCTCGTCACCCCCGGCCAAATCGAGGAAATCGCCGGCCTGACGACCGAACCCATCCGCCCATCCGAACTTTTACGCCTGGCCTTCACCATCGCCGCCGAGCGGGCAAACACGACCATCGACACACCCGCCGCGGAGCGCATTGGCGTCGTCGCCCATCACCTTTTCCTCGCCAAAGCCCAGCACGGCGTCTTCCTGCCGCTCGAAAGCATCGACGAAAAGGCCGTCTCAAAAGCCTATCGCGAGCTCCTCAAGCAAAAGCCCCAGGAACAAACCGAAGGCGAAGGCGTGTTAAAGGAGTTACAGGCGCTGTGAGTAATGGGACCTTGGATATTTTGGATTATGGATTGGGGATTTTGGATTGGGTAAAACCGGGGCCGCTCCATTTCAATCCAAAATCCGCGATCTAAATCCAAAATCGCCAGATGTTGCCGTTCGTGTTCACGGCCACAACGTCTCCTTGCCGATAAAATATCTCGTGGCGTTGGCGCATCAGGGACATCACTGCCCATTCTTGAATCGCGCTGATTCCCGCTGCGGGCAGAACTTTTCCCTGGAGCGTCTCGATCACGCATACGAACACTGCTTCGACAAATATCAAACCTGTGCGATCTATCACGAGTTGCTCGTTGAACGCCAGGTGAGGAGAATCTCCGGCGGTGCCACGACCCCCACGCAGCTCACGATCTCCCACCGAAACGCGCAGCACCGATCGCTCGTTGCGAGCGTTCCTGCTGCATCTGGCCTCTGAACGCGGCCTGGCCGACAACTCCCTTCACGCCTATCGCCGCGATCTCGAAGATGTCGAGTCCTTCGTCACCAAACGTAATAAGACCCTGAAGAACGCCGACGCCGATGATTATCGCGCCTACATCCAAAGCCAATCCCGCCGCGGCAAGTCCACCAAAACCCAGGCCCGCAGAATCGCTGCCATCCGGACGTTTTTGCGATATCTCGTGAGCGAAGGCCGCGATACGTCCGCGCTGCTTCAGCAACTCGAACGCCCCAAACCCGAGCGTTATCTGCCAAGGGTGCTGAGCAAATCTCAGGTGAACCAGCTCATCGCTGCTCCCAACCCCAAGAGTAAACTCTTCTGGAGAGACGTCGCGATCCTCGAACTTCTTTACGCCAGTGGCCTGCGCGCTACCGAACTCTGCGAACTGAAAATCCGCGATGTGAACCTGCAGGTTAGTTGCGTTCGCGTCCTCGGCAAAGGGCACAAAGAGCGCATCGTCCCGCTGGGTCAAGCTGCCGCCGAATCCATCACGCGATATCTCAACGAAGCTCGCCCTAATCTTGAGCGGCAGCGGAGCGATCTGCTCTTTCTCTCTCGCACCGGCAAGCCGCTGGAGCGCGTCGGCCTTTGGATGCTCGTCGAAAAATACGCAAGAAAATCCCATCTTCTGAATAAAGTTTCTCCCCACACCCTGCGTCATTGTTTCGCCACGCATCTCATCGGCGGCGGCGCTGATCTCCGCGTGGTGCAGGAACTCCTAGGCCACAGCGACATCAGCACGACACAGATTTACACCCACGTCGATCAATCTCGCCTCAAAGCCATTCATCAGAAATATCACCCGCGCAGATAGAGGGATAGAGATCTATATATCGTCATCAATAAAGGGTGAATCACATTTGATCCGTGCCCGTTATGTCATTGCCGTCTTTGATTTTTCTCCGTGTTCTCTGAGCCTCCGTGGTGTATATCTTTTGATCGTTGAGCGAGGTGATTCAAACTCCGGTTGTTCTCTACGACGGAAAGTGTGGATTTTGCAAACGCCACATCGCGCGGTGGTGTGCGTTAAGTGGGGATGCGATTCAGTACCGGCCATTTCAGGAAGCGGCGGGGGATTTTCCGAATCTCGATCGCGAGCAATTGTCGCGAGCGATGCACCTGGTTGAGCCGGA
This sequence comes from Tepidisphaeraceae bacterium, assembly GCA_036265245.1. GTDB lineage: Bacteria > Planctomycetota > Phycisphaerae > Tepidisphaerales > Tepidisphaeraceae > DATAPK01. Next base: position 3,206 of record DATAPK010000439.1, read on the forward strand.
TGGGTCGATTTCGCGCGGGGCGGCGGCGGTGCTGCGAGTACAGGCGCTGTCGGGGAAAATGCGATGGCCGGCGTGGTGTTATGCGAATCTTCCGGGCTTTGCGCTCGTTGCGGATGGGGCGTATCGGTTCATCGCGCATTTTCGCTGGCTGGTTGATCCGATCGATCGATGGCTGTTCGGCGCGAGCCATGAGCCCACTTCACACCGGCTGACACGAGATATTTTTCTGCGATGTCTGGGGGCGATTTATCTGATGGCGTTTGTCTCTCTGTGGTTGCAGATTTCCGGGTTGATCGGAAGCCACGGCATTTTGCCCGCCTCAAACTATCTTCAAGCGATTCGAGACGCGATCCCCGGCAACGAGCGATTCTGGCGATTGCCCACCCTTGGCTGGCTGGGCAGTTCCGATGGTTTTCTCGACTTTCTCTGCGCGGGTGGAACTGTGATGTCGTTGCTGTTGATGGCCGGTGTTGCGCCGCTCGTCATGCTCATTGGTTTGTGGGTGTTTTATCTTTCGCTGGTCAATATCGGCCAGGATTTTCTGAGTTTTCAGTGGGATTCGCTGCTTCTGGAAGCGGGATTCGCAGCGATCTTTCTCGCGCCGCTGCAAATCTGGATGCGCTGGCGAAAGGCGTGCGAGCCTTCGCATATTGCGATCTGGCTGCAGCGCTGGCTGGCGTTTCGCATCATGTTTCTTTCAGGCATGACGAAGCTTGTTGCCGGCGATACGAGTTGGACCGACGGCACCGCGCTCACCTATCACTACTGGACGCAGCCGCTGCCGCCCATGTCGGCGTGGTATATGAACCGCGCGCCGTTTGGGTTTCTCAAATTCAGCACGCAGATGATGTTTGTTGCGGAACTGGTGATTCCATTTTTTATCTTCACGCCACGCATTCCCCGGCGAATTGCGTTCTGGGGGATTGTGCTGTTTCAGTTCATTCTGGTTCTCACCGGCAATTATGGATTCTTCAATTTGTTGACGATGGTGATTTGTATTCCGCTGCTGGAAGATGCGTTTTGGTTCAAGCGGCTGCGGCGTAATCCGCTTGCACCTCGCCGGCAGCCGTTATGGATCGCGTGCCTGTATGTGATCCCGGCGTTGGTGTTGATTCCGATTACATTTGTTCATTTTGCGGCTGAATGTGAAAAGCCGGTCAAGTGGCCGATGGCTGTTTTGAAGCTGACCGACCTGGCGGAACCGTTTCGCAGCGCCAATGGATACGGCCTGTTTCGCGTGATGACCAAGCATCGTTACGAGATCATCGTCGAGGGAAGCAATAATGGCGTGGACTGGAAAACGTATGAATTCAAATACAAACCCGGCGAGGTGGATCGCAGGCCTGCATTTTTGCCCGGCCACATGCCGCGGCTGGATTGGCAGATGTGGTTCGCGGCGCTGTATGACCAGCCGTCGCCGTGGTTTATGAGCTTTTTAGAGCGATTGCTTCGTGGCACGCCGCAGGTCACTGGGTTGCTGGCGAATAATCCGTTTCCGGAGCATCCACCTCGCTATGTGCGGGCGGAGCTATATGATTATCACTTTGCCGATGACCCGCATGGGCAAGCTTGGTGGAAGCGGCAGTTAGTAAACGAGGAATACGTGCCCATCGCCCATTTAAGGCAGCCCTGACGAGGGCTTGCGACTTGGGCGGGATTCCGGTATCTTCCTCGCCCCGCGATCCAGCGGGTTTTTTGGACGTATTTGATAAGATTTCAAGATTGATCGGAACGGTGACGTATGGCACATAAGAAGGGCGCCGGCTCAACCCGAAACGGCCGCGACAGCAATCCGCAGTATCGAGGCGTGAAGGTCTATGGCGGGCAATTCGTCCCCGCCGGCGGCATCATCATCCGCCAGCGCGGCACGCAATATCACCCCGGTTTTAACGTGGGTGTTGGAAGCGATTACACGATCTTTGCGCTGAAAGACGGCACGGTTGAGTTCCAAGGCCGCAAGGTGCATGTGCGCGAGCAAATATCTGCATAACCCCATTCCTGCGATTTCGCTTTTTAATTGACCATACAATTTTGCAGGGGTAACTTTACGGCTTGTATCAAGTAGTCGTGGCTTGGCTTGCTTGTGGCTTGAAGTACCATCGAAAGGGGCCCGATGCGTAAAGTAGCACTTCTTATTCTTAGTTTCATCTTTTGTGGATCGAGTTTTGGGGCCACATTTGTGCCCGTAAGCGGGACTCTCCATGCCTCGGCTTCTGCCAGTGGAACGACAGGGACGATCGTTGATAATCCTGCCGACCAGACTTTGGGGACCGCATATGGTTCATTCTCAGATGCTGCCAAAGCGTCAAACCCAAGCGGCTTTTTTGGAACATCAGTAGGGGCATTAACGACATCGGCGAGCTTGTCGTCAGATGCCATCACCCTGCAGGGAAATGGGCAATCGACGGGAGGTGGAGGTACGCACAATTCTGACTTTAGCGGCGACGGTAATGGATCTATTTCCCTTGTAGTTGATATTCCATCCAACGCTGCTCTGTTTGTTGCGGCTGGTTGTGACAGCATGCACGCGAACGGACAAGTCACTATTAAGAATGGATTGGGAACCAGCGTCTATACGAACATTATTCTGCCGAATAATGACTATCCGTTTCAGCTTACTAATTCGCCACTTAATCTTGCGGCGGGTGAATATACCATTCAAGCCTACTTCAGCATTGAGCCCTCGGCGGGCACTTCCGGCGGTGGAATAGCGGGGATGACGCTGACTCTGGCACCCGAGCCCGTGGGAACCCTGGCAATCATTGGGCTAATTATGCCCATGATTCGGTTCAGGCGCTCTTCTCGCCACTAATAAAGAAAAGATTGGCCAATTTTGGGCAATTTCGCCCGTACGGTATCGATCCATCGTTGATATCGCCCGCCTCCAACCCTATATTTCATAGAGCGTTGAGTTCAGCCGCAGTTTCGTTTTAACTTGAAGTTTTCAGGAGAACGCTATGCCCATCTTATTGACCGAATCGGCCGCCAAGGAGATCAAGGACATCATCAAGCAGCAGAGCCTGCCTGAGGACAACACGCGGTTGCGCGTGGGTGTGAAGGGCGGCGGGTGCAGCGGGTTTTCGTACTTGCTTGACCTCACCGAAGAGCCCAAGGCCGAGGGGGATGAAGAGTTGGAATCGCATGGCGTGAAGATCCTTTGCGATATGAAGAGCTATCTCTATCTCAACGGCGTGGAGATTGATTTTAAGGATGAGGTCATGGGCCGGGGATTCGTATTTAAGAATCCGAATGCGACGAGCTCGTGCGGATGTGGATCGTCGTTCTCGGCGTAAAGGTCATTTGTCACTTGCCACTGGTTACTTGTCAGGGATTTTGACAAGTGACGAGTAACAAGTGACCAGTGACACCAGGATTTGTCATGCCAACAGCAGAAACTGAAATCGAAACGCTGGCGAACCGCGAATATAAGTGGGGGTTCGTCACGGATATTGAGGCAGACTCGGCGCCGATGGGGTTGAACGAGGACATTGTCCGATTCATCAGCCAAAAGAAGGCCGAGCCGCAGTGGATGCTGGATTGGCGGCTGAAAGCATATCGGCACTGGCTGACGATGACCGAGCCGCACGATTGGCCGATGATCAAGTATCCGCCGATCGATTATCAGGCGTCCAGTTATTACTCCGCGCCGAAAAAGCCCAAGACGGTTGACGAAGTTGATCCTGAGCTGCTCAAGACGTACGAGAAGCTTGGGATTCCATTGAATGAGCGGCTTGCGCTGGCGGGCGTGGCGGTGGATGCGGTGTTCGATAGCGTTTCTGTCGCGACGACGTTTCAAAAGCAACTGGCCGAGAAGGGAATTCTCTTCTGCTCGTTCGGCGATGCGGTGCAGAAGCATCCAGAGCTTGTGAAGAAGTACATGGGGTCGGTTGTTCCTTACAGCGATAATTTTTACGCGACGCTCAACAGCGCGGTCTTTACCGATGGGTCGTT
>DATAPK010000440.1:0-11553 GCA_036265245.1 Tepidisphaeraceae bacterium
TTACACGCTGAATGCTTATGGCAGCGAGCTTCGAGGGCGGTATATCGATATCGCCGTGCCGAGCGGGCAAAGCGATTTTGAGGTTCCGCCAATTGAGTTGACGGCATCGGGACTGGCGATGTTGATTGGAGAGCCGGCACCTGAGCTTGAGGGAGTGGAGGCATGGCGAGGCGGGGCGGTGAAGCTGGCGGATTTGAAGGGGAAATATGTATTGCTGGATTTTTGGGGTTATTGGTGCGGGCCTTGCGTGGCGGAGATGCCGGTGCTGATGAAGTTGGACGAAAAATTCAAAGATAAAGGGCTGGCGGTGATCGGCGTGCATGTGGATTCGGACGGAGAGGTCGATACGGTTGCGAAACTGGATGAGAGACTGGTGGAGATCAAAGAGAAATCATGGAACGGAAGGGATGTGGAGTTTCCGGTGGCGCTGACTTCTGGAAAACCACTGAATTTGAAAAACGGCGAGTGGCAGCGCGGAGGGGTGGCGGCGCAGTATGGGATTCTGGGTTATCCGACAACAGTGTTGATCGATCGCGAAGGGAAAGTGGTGGGGAAATTCAGCGTGGGGGATGAGAAGAGCACAGTTGAGGAAGTTGAGAAACTGTTGGCGGAGAAGAAGTGAGATTCGTGGTTGACGCGATGAAGCGATCAGGAAGTTAAAAGCGGTTCTTTTTCAGAATCGCGGTTGGGAGAAATATCGCGTTTGAGTTCGTGATAGAGAGTGTCGCGTTCGATGGGGGTTCTCCTCGCTTCGCGGATGATGCGTTTGAGGTCATCGACGTGGAGTTCCTGGTGGACGGATTTTTGGGGAGAGGCGCCGCTGCCGCCTTTGGTGATGTCGTACCAGGTGACGGTGCCGTCGAGGTCGTCTACGCCCCAATCCAAAGAGAGTTGGGCGAGGTGGATGGATTGCATGATCCAGAAGGCTTTGATGTGGGGGATGTTGTGGAGCATGAGGCGGGCGATGGCGAGGGTTTTGAGATCGGTGAGACCGGTGGGGCCGGGGAGGTGGCCGAGCTCGCTGTCGTCGGGGATGAAGGAGAGAGGGATGACGCAGTTGAAGGAGGCCTTCGGCGGAGTGCTGAGGACTGAGGACTGAGGACTGAGTGAAGACGAAACCATCGCGCGTAGGGATTCTGCTTGCAGGTCGCGCAATTTGATTAAGTGGGTGACGCGTTCTTCGAGGGTTTCTACGTGGCCATAGAGCATGGTGGCGTTGGAGTAGATTCCGAGTTCGTGGGCGGTGCGGTGGACTTCGAACCATTTGTTTTCACCGACTTTGCCTTTGAAGATTTCGGCGTGGACGCGGTCGTCGAAGATTTCTGCGCCGCCGCCGGGGAGGGAGCCTAGGCCGGCGTCTCGCAGGGCGGCGAGGATGTCGCGGATGGGCATTTTGGCGACGCGGGAGAAGTGGACGATCTCGATGGCGGTGAAGGCTTTGACGTGGAGGTTGGGGCATTCGCGGCGGATACCGCGGAGCATGTCGAGGTAGTATTCGAATTTGAGCCAGGGGTGCAGGCCGCCGACGATGTGGACTTCGGTGACGCCGGCGTCGGAAGCTTTTTTTGCTGTTGCGATGACTTGTTCCAAGGGCATTTCGTATGCACCTTCTTCGCCTCGCTTGCGGTAGAAGGAGCAGAACTTGCAACTGAGGGCGCAGACGTTGGTGTAGTTGATGTGGCGGTTGCGGTTGTAGAAGGTTTTGTGGCCGTGGAGTTTTTCGCGGACGCAGTTGGCGAGGCGGCCGATGGCGTGGATGTCGCGGGAGCGGTAGAGGGAGAGGCCGTCGGGGTGGGAGAGGGGGACACCTGCGATGACTTTTTCCATGACAGGAATCAAAGCGGGATCGGAGATTTTCAAAGAAGACAGTGGCACTGAAGTGCCACTGCCGGTGGGTTTGGTTGGGGGTTCGTGGGTCAACATCGTTGGGGGAGTATATGGATCGGAACGGTCGGGTTCTATTGGTGCGGTTGAGATTTGAAAGCTGGTTGCGGAGAGTTGGGGTGATGGGCTTTTAATCGATGTAAGCGGGTGGGATTTAATAGGTTGTGAACGGTGGGTTCGTTTGTTGAACACAGAGCAAGGAGTGAGATAGGTATATGTTCTTTGCTTTTTTCATTGTGATCTCAGTACCTCCGTGGCCAATATTTCTTTTTGATCGAGCCCGCTACACTATTTCCCTGTGAAACTCGCGGAACTTTTTTATTCGATTCAAGGCGAAGGCAAGCTAACGGGCGTGCCCAGCGTCTTTGTCCGCGCCAGCGGGTGCAATCTTCGGTGCGTATGGTGCGATACGCCTTATGCGAGTTGGAATCCGGAAGGAGCGGATGTTTCTGTCGCTGAGATTGTTCGACGGGTTACTGAATTCGGCGCACGGCATGTCGTCCTCACCGGCGGCGAGCCGATGATCATGCCGGATATCATCGAACTGTGCGAGGCCCTTCACCATCGCAATCACCATATCACCATCGAAACCGCCGCGACGGTTTTTCATCCGCTCAAACTGAATCTCGCCAGCCTGTCACCCAAACTTTCAAACTCGACGCCACATGAACGCGAAGACGGCAAATTCGCCGTCATGCACGAGCGGCAGCGACTGAATATTCCGGTCATCCAGCAGTTCATTGATGCCTCGCCGGATTTCCAGCTTAAATTTGTCGTCTCCAATGATCGGGATTTGGATGAGATTCAGGAAATTCTCGAACAGCTCAAAGGGTGCGAGCCATCGGATGTGTTGTTAATGCCTGAAGGGATCGATGCCGCCACGCTCAATTCCCGGGCCGGTTGGATTGGTGATATCTGCAAGCGAACGGGATTTCGATTTTGCCCCCGGCTTCACATCGCGCTCTTCGGGAACAAGCGCGGGACATAAAAAGAAAACCCAGGGATAAATCCCTGGGCTTTGCATTCAAAAAAATACGGACAATCCATCAATGCCGTGTGAAAGCCTTTTGAGTCAAACCCTACGTTTAACGTGGGTGATAGCCTTAAAAAGGAGCAAGCTCCTTTGGAACTCGGACTTTACTTCCCGCCGAAGCGGGCGTGCGCCATCACGAGCGGCTATCCCCTTGGGTTTTACTTATCGGTTCGACCAAATATCGCCTTCAATCTCGCACATCACAGAAGATCCGTATCAGCGAATACTATCGACCAAAAATCGTCTGGGCAATCAAGACTTTTTGATTTTTGGGTTAGGAAATTTGTAATTGACTTCTCTACCGGGAAAGCTCGAAAAGGCGGATAGGCCTTTCCCTGAGCGGGATCACCTGTTCATGCCGCGAAAGCGTCCAGCCGCGCTGTGTAATCCACTCGGCAAAGAGATCGCCCGTCTGCCGCCCCGGCTCGGCCAGCAAAACCGAACCGGCCTCTGCCAAATGCGCCTGCCAGAAAGGTTCGAGATACTGCCACTGCTCGCGCTCATAGACGACATCGGCGCCGAGAATGAGATCGAACGTCTCGCCAAGCCGATCGCGTTGCCAGTTGAGTTGCCGCGTGCGGGTGCGGGTGTTAAACGGCAAGGTATTTAACCGGGCAAACAACAATGCCGGCGATTCCAAATCGGCGAGAAGCACGGCATGCCCCATGGCCGCGGCCACCGTTCCCGCCAATCCCATGCCGCAGCCGAGATCGAGAACGCGCTGATTCCTCGCCTCCCGTCGCACCAGAAAATGCCCCAGGCCGATTGAGCTGTCCCACAACTCCGCCCAATACGGCAGATGCAGATCGTTTCCCGTTCGTCGATCTTCTCCGCCCTGCTCTCTTCGATCCTCTCGCCCGCAAATCTCATCGAGCACGACGTCGGGATTTCTCACCCGCGTGAAGTTCACGCGCATGGGGCCGATCACGAAAATTTCCTCGGCCGTATCGTAATACCGCTGAATGCGCGCCAGCAGCCGCCCCCTGCGGCGAGAAAGCTCTTCGCGGGGCAACAACTGAAATGTATCTGAAAACACGGTCGTCACGTCGATGGTTGATCGGGAAGCACAGTGGCACTTAGCGCAGCCTTCACATTGGCTCGCTGCATCACCAACAAAACGAAGATATCGTATCCAATACAAACCGCGAAGGCGATAATAGCAATCGTGTATCCAATGATTTTGCCCCAGGACATTATTATTTCCATTTGCTGGGGTGTGACACCCGGCTTCGGATGATTTTTCATGAGTTCCATTTGATGCGGAATGCTGTACACAAAACCCAGCGCCAGCTTGAATATCTGAAAAATAACATCGACCACGCTGACGACGATCAGCAGCACTCGCGACCAGGGTCGCAAATTCAAAGCGCCGATGCACGCGATGATGAGCATCGTCGAAAGCAGCATCCCCACCACCGCGCTGCTGATTTGTAGGATCAGATCCGTGATCGATATCTGGGTGATGTCCGTGGGGGTTTTCAATTCACTTATCACCAGCAAGCCGGCCAGGCAAAACACGCCGAGGATTCCGAAAATCAGCCCCACAATTGACACGATCGTCAGGCTTTGAGGCCTGGCTGGGGGCAGATAATAGGGTATTGGCTCAAAGCCGGGGGGCGGCATCGTCACGAATATGCTCCTTTTTCTTGTGGAAACTTACGTCACACTAACCAGCGGACGCACCAAACCGCAAGCGGACCGATCGATCGCGCTTTTTCCAAACCCGTTTGCCGCTACAATCCCGCGCGTGTTTCGTCATGTGCCCAATTTGCTGACCGGCGCTCGGCTGCTGCTGGCCATTGTCTTTTTCGCGCTGCTCTCCTGGTATCAATTTGAAGGCCGCGGCGACAACTGGCTTTTGACCATCGCCTTTTTCATTTACGTGATCGCCATGTTCACGGATTTCCTCGATGGATATCTCGCCCGCAAATGGCAGGTCGAGGGCGCGTTCGGGCGCGTGGTCGATCCGTTCGTCGACAAGGTACTGGTGCTGGGGAGCTTCGCCTTTTTCGCCGGTAAGAATTTCGTCATCCCCGACACGGTGCGCGACATTAGCCCGTCGATGGTGGCCAAGCCAATCACCGGCGTCGTGCCGGCGATGGTGGTCGTCATCATGGCGCGCGAGCTGCTCGTCACCAGCCTGCGCGGCTCCAGCGAAGGCAGCGGGCAGAACTTCGGCGCGGCCTTCAGCGGCAAGCTCAAAATGGTCGTCCAATCCGCCACCATTCTCGTCATCCTGGTTTACGTGGATTATTTCCAATATTTCAAACAGTTTGAGTGGGCCAAGATCGTTCGCGACCTGTTTATCTGGACGACCATCGTTGTGACGCTGGTGAGCGGATTTTTATATATCCAGCGGGCGATTTCGCTTTATCGCGAAAAGCGTATCGTGACATAACCTCATGCGGCAATGGATCGTCACCTTCGGCGGCGCGGGCAAATCCCCCGTCGCGCCCGGCACGGTCGGCAGCCTCGCCACCGCCGCCGTCATCTTTCTTATTTTTCTCATCTGGCGATCATTTTGGCTGAATAACCCGATCCTGTTTCAGGGGATGTTGATCGCCGGCATCCTATTCGCCAGCTTCGGCATGGTGCGGCTTGGGCCGTGGGCGGTTGAATTTTTTGGCCGAAAAGATCCCGGCCCGGTGGTGCTCGATGAAGTTGCCGGCCTTTGTTTGACGATGCTCCTGTTGCCACTGCGAGCGGATTCGCGAGAATTGTGGATCGTGCTGATGGCGTTCGTCAGCTTTAGATTGTTTGACGTCACAAAACCACCGCCTTGTCGATTGCTCGAGAAGCTTCCCATGGGCTGGGGAATTCTCATGGACGATCTGATGGCCGGCGTGTACGCCAACCTGCTTTGCCAGGTGGTTACGCGTCTGTTGATTCGTTTGTGAATAACCGGAGCCCCTTTGCATCACGACTATTTCCTCTCTTTCCTGCTCGGCATCATCGAAGGTCTCACCGAGTTTCTTCCCGTCAGTTCAACCGCCCATTTGCGCATTGCCGAGGCGATGTTCAAACTGCCCATGGATGACCCTTTTTGGAAGATGTATTCCGTCGTGATCCAGCTTGGCGCGATTCTCAGCCTGCCGCTTTATTTCTGGAAGCGAATCGTTCATTTCGTGCGCACTTTTCCGAAGGGTGAATACGGCGATCGCACGTGGTTCACGCATCCCGTCGGGCTAACGATGATCGCATTTTGTGTAACCGCGTTGCCTTCCTTTGTGCTGTTGAAAGTCATTGGCAAGCATTTGGAGGATTTTACGGTCATCGGCGGATCGCTCGTGATCGGCGGGGCCATTATGTGGGGTGTCGATGCACTTTACGGCGACCGCAAAGAAGACACAGTTTCCGCTGCTCCGGTTCAGGCGGAGCCCGCGCCTTTGCAGGGCCCCGACCCCTCGCGGCCCTGGGCTGATGCAGCGCTCACCGCGCACCAGAATATCCTTCACGCCATCGCCCCGAATCAAGGCCCCTATGAGCCACCCCCCAAGCCACAGGGAATGGATGCAGTCACCCTGCCGCAGGCGATCTGGATCGGTGCCTGCCAGATTCTCTCGGCAGTTTTCCCCGGCACGTCGCGATCGATGTCCACCATTGCCGCCGGCCAGATCGTGGGCCTCACCCGCACCACGGCGTTGGAATTCTCTTTCTTTCTCTGCATGCCCACCATGCTCGTCGCCACGGTTTTTACGTTCATCAAAGCATTGCATCCCGGCAAGAATTCCACCGATGAACCCTTCTCGCCCCACATGATGACCGCCCACAACTGGGTCGTGCTGGCGATCGGTTTCATCGTCTCATTCTTCGTCGCCTGGGTGGTCGTCGCATGGTTCATGGCGTGGGTGCGCCGGCGAGGCTTCGTCCCCTTCGCGATCTATCGCATCATAGTCGGATTAGCCGTCTTAATCATGGCCAAACATTTCATGGCCGGCGGATGACCGCACCATTGGGGCTTTCGGTCGAACCCGCCAAGCGATAATATGCCCCTTGCATGGCCCTTCTAGTCCTGCGAGCTTTGTTTGTCCTGCTGATGGCGGCCGTCGGCTGGTTCTTCGTAAAAGATCCATACCAGACTGCGGACGAGGCGTGGATTCGCCTCGCCTTTGCGATGGTCATCGCGGTTGTGTTCGTTTGCGTGGATATCCTCTCTCCACGCAAAAAACTGGCTGTCTTTTCCGGATCATTTCTCGGGCTACTGGTTGGCATCTCCATCGCCTTTGCACTTTCCTTCGTGACCAACCTGCTGGCCGACCAGGCTATTGCAATTCTGCACGTGGACATGAATCTGGAGCAGCGGGACCAGCTCGTAAAATACGTCAACCTGCTGACCGGCGTGATTTCCTGTTACCTGTCCATCAGTTTTATTTTACAAACCAAAGACGATTTCCGCTTTGTGATCCCCTATGTCGAGTTCAGCAAGCAGACCAAGGGCGCCAGGCCCGTGCTGCTGGATACCAGCGTGCTGATCGATGGTCGAATCACCGATGTCGTGGAAACCGGCATCATCGAAAGCCAGTTGATCGTGCCGCAGTTTGTCATTGATGAATTGCAACTCATCGCCGACAGCGGCGACAAGCTGAAGCGCAATCGAGGCCGGCGCGGGCTGGATGTCGTGCAGAAGCTTCGCGCCACCCCAAATGCCGATGTCGCGCTGTATGACGCCTCTGCCAGGGAATCCCAGGAATTCGACGAAGTCGATCAAAAGCTCGTTCATCTGGCGCAGGACATGAACGCCCGCATCCTGACGAACGATTTCAATCTCAACAAAGTCGCCCAGCTTCGCGGGGTGAAGGTCATCAACATCAACGACCTGGCCGGCGCGCTCAAACCCGTGGTTCTGCCCGGCGAGAAGATGACCGTCCGCCTCATCAAAGCCGGCGACGAGCCCGGCCAGGGTGTTGGATATCTCGAAGACGGCACGATGGTCGTCGTCGAAGGCGGGCGGCAATCGCTCAATCAGGATGTCGAATTCACCGTCACCAGCGCTCTGCAAACCAAAGCCGGCAAAATGATTTTTGGCCGGATGAACAGCAAATAAAAATATCGAGTCGTTGAAGCGCGGCTCTCTCTGAAATGCCGAAATTCGCCGTCATTCTCCCCGCCGCCGGAAGCTCCACTCGTTTTGGCGGCGGCAGGAATAAACTTCAGCAGTTGCTCGCCGGTAAAACTGTCCTGGCCAGATCGATTCAGGCTTTTCACTCTCGCACGGATGTCGCAACGATCGTTATGCCTGTGCATACTCCCGGCATTCTCTCACCGGAAAACGTAACCATCTGCCAAGGCGGCGGATGCCGCGCCGAAAGTGTCTACCGCGCATTGCAGCAAACACCAGCCGACATCGAGTGGATTGCCATTCACGACGCCGCTCGACCCCTGGTATCGCCGGCCTTGATCGACATCACTTTCGCCGCCGCATTGAAGTACGGTGCCGCTGCTCCAGCTTTGCCCATCTCATTGACCATCAAACAGGCGATCGCCCCGCTTCCATCCAAAGTTCAGCGAACCATCGCGCGACACGAATTGTGGGCGATGCAAACACCACAAATCGCCCGACGCACCGATCTGCTTGAAGCGTTCGAGCGGTGCCCCCTGCCTCTCGATCAGGTGACCGATGACCTGCAATTACTCGAATTGCAAGGGAAAGAAGTCTGGCTTGTGCCCGGCGAAGAGCGAAATCTGAAGATCACCACCGCCCTTGATCTCAAGCTGGCGGAACTGATTCTCACCGAGGCTGGCGAGCAATGACGACACTGTTCATCATTCTCACATTCATCAATCTGCTCTGCCTCCTCTGCACGGCGGTGCTCGGCTACGGCGCTTCGCTGACGACATCCTGGAGCGGCTATCACCAGCTGGCCGGAGCCCTGGCGACGCTCTGCTGCTGCGCCGTTCACTGCATCGTCTTCACCTATTTCATCGCAACCGCCAAATGGATTCAGCACGCGGTGAGCGTCAAAAATCTTTCAGTAGAATATCTCGAACCAACCCGGTCCTTCCGTGCCCAGGCCTTCCCCGCCGCCCTGCTGGCCATGTTCGCGGTCTTCGCCGCCGCGCTGATCGGCGTGATCACCTTCAGCTATCGGATTCATCCAATCTATCATCGCGTTGTTTCGATCGCCGCCATCGCCATCAATGTGATCGTCGCCTGGATCGAATATCGCGCCATCTGCCGCAACGCGAAGCTGATCGACGGAATTCTCGCTCGGATCAACGCGCCAGCCGTTTGACTGACAAGCGATTCATCCCGATGATCCTTGCGTATAAGGCTTCGCCAGCCCGCGTGGCGGAAAGGCAGACGCAACGGACTTAAAATCCGTCGGTCGAAAGGCCATGTGGGTTCGATTCCCACCGCGGGCAGTTATTCTCACAAGAATTCTCTTTTAGACGCCTTGCCCATTCGGTATAAATTCTTGCTTCAAGGTTCATGCTGCTCTGAGAAGTTGAGCGTATGTCGATTTGAAAACGAGTCTGGCGGCAATTCTTTTTATCCTATGAAAACTCCCTCGTGGGCTTTTCTTCTGATCTTGATTTGCCTTCGCAACTCCGTGGCGATGGCTGCGACGACGCCGGTCAATTTTACGTTGAATCTTCTCGACAATGGACAAACTGTTCCCGTTGCATTTCGCGCATGGATTCCGGATGGAGTCGATCGCATTCGCGGCCTGATCTTCAATCTGCCGGGATCGAATCTGGACACTCGCAATGTCACCACCAATGGCTCGTGGCAGGCGGTTTTGCCGGGGATGGGTTTTGGCATCGTCGGCCTGCGAGATACGCTCGGCAATGTGGATATAAGCTACTGGGGCAACACTGCCGCCGAGGGACAGGCGAACATTCAGGCGATCATGAACGCGGTCGCCAGCGCCTACAACCATCCCGAAATCAGCAACGCGCCCATTATGCTCGATGGCATTTCCAAGGGCAGCTTGATGGCCACTTATATTGCATCGATGGTGCCCCAGCGCACCATCGGTTATGTGGCAGACAAAGGACTCGGCGCGACTGTCGATCCGGCCGACCCGTCCCCATTAAGCCAAATGCCCGGGCTCGTCATCTCCGGCAGCGAAGACCAGACTTTTCCTCCCCTCGAAAACTTCCTGACGTATACCGGTGTGCTGGCGTTTGGAGGGCATATCGGGGAAGTGATCGATTGGGGGGTCGGTCATCATGCGACCAATCCGCCGATTCGTTATGCATTTATCGCGCAGGCTATTCGGGCGCGATATCCCAAGGGCCAGGTTCCATCGCTCACTCCCGGCAATCCGCTGCAACTGGTCAACAACACGGCGCCATGGTTAGGCGAGGCGAATACGGTCGACTATCAAAACGGCTTTGATATTTCTACACCGTTTAATCCGATCAGTTGGGCCCACATCAACCCGGTGGCCGGCAATACTGTGCTCGATCCGACCGTTGATTCCTGGCTGCCGACGCAGGCGATGGCGATGGTCTTCCAGACCCAGAACGAGGGCACTTTCAACACCTCAACCCGGCCTCTCCAAATCAGCGTGCCGAATGCCGTCAACACTAGCGTCAACAATGGCCAGCCCATCAGCATCGCCATCACCCTTACTGGCCTGACCTCCAATCACATCGCGCTTTATCACGATGAGGATCTGATCGCGGTCTTCAATCAGAGCGCCGGGCTTTTGCAATACCAATACATGCCCACGGAAAACGGGCTTCAGACATTCATCGCCATCGCGGATTATTCCGACAACGGCGTGATCAAACAGACCGGCAATTACGTCGTTGTCGGCGTATCAAATCTGCCTGAGCCTGGGTTAAGCATATTGCTGCTCACAGGCGCGATGGCGCGAAGACGTCGCTAGCGACGAAATCCCATCTATTCATCACGGAAAACAGCCCTCTGTTAGCTGATTTTCTTCTGCCCAAATAAGTTCCCCGTGCTGGACTCACCCAAGCCCAGGGAGATTTGGATCTCCGTGCTGGGGGGCGTGGTCACGAAATAGCCTGCCCGCGGCACGACGGCAACGGTGTAATCCCCGGCGCCAAGGCCAGTGAAACTCCAGTTTCCAGATGAATCGGTGAAGGTGTATGGGTCCTCAAATTGATCGAAGCTGTTGTCGCCGTCGTTATCAATGAACACCCGGATGCCGGAAAGGCCGGCCTCGCTCGTCCCCTTCTTGCCATTGCCATCGGCATCATTGAATACAGTGCCGCTGATCAGGACGTTCGGCGTATAGCCGAAGTTGTTGTTGGCTGACGTTCCAGCTGTCGCAAGAGTGATGTCGTAGAAGTCCTTCGCGGTGGTTCGCCGCCATCCCGTACGGGGGATGGTGCGAATTCGATAACTGCCGGCGGCGAGATTTGAAAAGGCGTAATGCCCTCCACCATCGACCGTCGTCGAAACTTCACCCTTGTCCAGAATTCCGTTTTTGTTCTTATCGATCCAGACGGTTTGGCCGAGCAGCCCAAAGTCACCCGACTCCTTTTTCCCATTGCCATTGAGATCATCGAAAACCGTGCCACTGATTTGGCCCTTGGCGGCGCCGCTGACTGTGATCTTCACCGTCGCGTTGTTGCTGTTGAGGTGGCCGTCGCTGTCGCGATAGGTGAGCTGATCGACGCCGCTGAAACCCTTGTTCGGCGTGTAAGTAAATGTGCCA
>DATAPK010000441.1:0-10901 GCA_036265245.1 Tepidisphaeraceae bacterium
CTTGCCGACCGAAACTGAGTTGATCAAGCCGGGAACAGCTTCGATGAGTTGTGGGATGAGTTGATGGCCGTTGCGGCGCTCGATGCGGACGCTGCCTTCGACTACATCGGATTCAATCGATAGCCGCTGCTTCAAGGTGGATTGCACGTCGGCTGGCGAATCGGTGGTCATGGTGATGATGTCGCCGCCGATGCGGTCTTTCATGGCGGCGGGGGTGTCGCAGGCGATGAGCTTGCCGGTGTCGAGGATGGCGAGGCGCGAGCAGCGGTCGGCTTCGTCCATCAGATGAGTAGTTAGGAGGATCGTCACGCCGTCGCTTTGGAGCTTTTTGAGGTGAGCCCAGAGATCGATTCTGGCGGAAGGGTCGAGGCCGGTGCTGGGTTCGTCGAGCAGGAGCACGATGGGGCGATTGAGCATGCTTTTGGCGAGTTCGACGCGACGGCGCATTCCGCCGCTGAAACGCTCGACGCGCTCGTTGGAGCGGTCGTTCAGGTTGACGGCGGCGAGTGCGGCGGCGATGCGGCTGGCGAGGTCTTTGCCGTGCAGGTGATAGAGATGGCCATGATGCAGGAGGTTTTCGTAAGCGGTGAGATTCTTGTCGAGACTTGGCGATTGGAAGACGACGCCGAGCTTTTCGCGGACGGCGGCGCGGTCGCGCAGAATATCCAGGCCGGTGATTTTGACGGAGCCTTCCTGCGGCGAAACCAAAGTGCTGAGGATGCGGAAGAGGGTGGTTTTGCCGGAGCCGTTGGGGCCTAGGAATCCGAAGATTTCACCCGGCTCAACGCCCAGCGAGACGTCGTTCAACGCGACGTGTTCTGCGTATTTGTGCGTGAGACGATCAACTTCAACGATCATTTCGGAATCGCGGGGGCGTTAAACAAATGGAGCGAAGCACTATTGCTGTCGTGGGCGGTCATCAGCACGTCCGGGATGATTGCAAAAATCATCAAAATGCTGAGGAGCAGGGGCACGATGAAAATCAGGTAGATCAGCTTGCCCTCGAATTTGAGGTGCATGAAGAAAAAGGCGACGAGCGAGCCCTTGACGACTGCGACGGCCAGGGCCAGCATCACGTTGATCAATTCGCTGGGAAATTTCACAAACGCGATGGCGACAGTGACGGCGGTGAGGAAGACCAGTGCGGCGAAGATCACGAAATAAGGCACTTCGTGGTGCGGCGTGAGGACGGAAACGCCGTGCGGTTCGTCGGGCATCCGAGAAGTATCATGTGAAGTCATGCTTGCTCCATTATCTTACAACAATCCACATTCAACAATCCACAATCAGATCAAATACAGCAACGGGAAGAGGAAAATCCAGACCAGATCGACAAAGTGCCAGTAGAGGCCGATGTATTCGGTGTGGGCGGGAAGAAGTTTTCCGCGAAGGGCCTGGACCATGAGAATAAAAAGCGCGACCATTCCGCCGAGCACGTGAATGCCGTGAATGCCGGTCAGGGTGAAATAGCAGGCGTAGAACATATTTTTCCAGGGCATATAGTTGATGTCCTGGGCGATGGCGCTGCGGGCAACGGAGATTTCGCCTTCGAAGCCTTCGGCGCGGGTCGTTTCGTTTCCGTTGGCATTGGCGGTGACGATGCCTTTTTTAACAATGTCTTCTTCGCCGACCAGATGGATGTCGAATTGGCCGTGCGTGGGGATGGCCATCTTCGCGCCGTTCAGAACGATGGTGGCGGCGTCGCTTTTGGCCGCGTCGAAGTGCCCGTCAACCACCGAGAAGCCGGAGGTGGAGGAGGAATCGCGATAGACGATCGTGTGGTGATTCCACTTGTCGGCGTATTCGATCCCGACCTTGACGACCATGAACGCCGATGCGCACAGGAAGGTGATCAGCAAATAGACGACGGTCTTGTTGCGTTTCCCTTTTTGCGAGGCATCGACGGCCAGCGCCATCGTCAGCGAGGAGAGGATCAGCACGAGCGTGTTGATTGCGCCGATCGGCTTGCTGAGGACGCTGGCGAATTTCTTGAACAGCTCCGGCTGGCCGGAACGAAGAATGATGTAGGTCGCGAGAATCGCGATGAAGAACATGATTTCGCTGGCGAGGAACATCCAGATGGCGACCTTGCCCGGCGGGGTGGGGTCGCCGTGCCCGATGACAGGATCGGGTGCGTGTTCTTCGGGGACGTAACCGTGATCTAGGACGGATTCAGACATTGGATCGGTTCCTTTCGTGTCCTGTCATTGGTCACTTGTTACTGGTCACTTGTCAAAGACCCTGACGAGTGACCAGTAACAAGTGGCAAGTGAAACCTATTCTGCCTTGTACATCAACGTCACATCCGCCGGCTTGTCGTCAGAGACGACGCATGGTTGTTCGAGCCGGCCATATTGTTCGTGCCAGGCGATCAGCTTGTATGAGCCGGCGGGCACATTTTTAATTTCAAAAGTTCCGTCGTCAGCGGTGACGGCGAAGAGCGGATTTTCGACCACCGCAATGTAAGCGGTCATCCAGGGATGCACATCGCACTTGGCGCGAAGCACTTCGGGCTTGGCGAAGGAGATGTGTTTTTCCTGGCCGGATTGGGTCATGGCGAAGTTCATCATGTCGCCGGCTGAACCGCTGATGTGGATATTGTGCATCGTCGCATCGCTGGATCGGACGATCAGATCCTGGCCGACGGTTACGCCGATCACGTGGGGGACATACGTGCAATGGATTTGGTTCAGGATGGGCGATGGATCGCGGGGCGCGCCGGGGCCGGCGCCTTCGATGGTAACGAGTACATTTTTCATGCCGCCAGCGGGGCCGACGACGGCGGTTTCGTCCATGATCGCGACGGCAGGGCTGCTGTCGTGGCAGGCGGCGCTGGGGATTTCGTGCATGACAGGCGGCATACCGGAGAACATGACCTTTCCGCGCACCACGCCGTTGCCTTGAATCACCGGCACCGGCGGCGCGACGTTTCCTTGCTTTGAATCACATCCGCACAACAACAACAAAACAGCCAGTACGACACAATCCAAAATCCGAAATCCACAATCCAAAATCACATCACACCTTATCGATCATCATGATGGCCAATAGAACGGGCAGATAGATGATCGATGCAAAAAAAAGTTTTCGAGCGTCCAGCCGGGCACGGGTGGCGGCGCAGGAGACGGCGAAAGAGAGGAACGCCAGACCCAGCAGCACGGCGGCGGTGAAATAGACGGTGCCGGCCATTCCGAGCGGCACAGGCAAAAGCGAAACGGGAAGCAGGGCGAGAGAGTAAATGACCATCTGGCGTGCAGTCAGAGCCTCGTCGACGCAGGGGAGCATTTTGAAGCCGGCGAGGTCGTAGTCGCGTTTATAGAGGATGGCGATGGCGAGGAAGTGGGGCATTTGCCAGAAAAAGAGGATGCCAAACATCGCCAGGGCCTGCGCGGAGATGACGCCGCTTGCCGCGGCGAAGCCCATCATGGGGGGAATTGCGCCCGGCACGGCGCCGATGACGGTGTTGAGCGTGCTGATCCGCTTCATGGGAGTGTAGAC
This sequence comes from Tepidisphaeraceae bacterium, assembly GCA_036265245.1. Taxonomy (GTDB): domain Bacteria; phylum Planctomycetota; class Phycisphaerae; order Tepidisphaerales; family Tepidisphaeraceae; genus DATAPK01. The sequence goes on from DATAPK010000441.1 coordinate 3,499, forward strand.
GGCGAGATAGCTGATTAAGGTAAAGGCGGCGAGCAGGGCGGTCAGGGCGTTGACGGTGATGGCAAGATAGGCGACGCCGGCCACCCCTAAAAAGATGCCGAAAAGAAGGGCTTCTGTGGGGGAAATGCGCTTTCCAGGGAGGGGGCGGTTGCGGGTGCGGGGCATTAGTTCGTCGAGGCGGCGCTCGATGAACTGATTGGTGACGCCGGCGGCGGAGGCGGTGAGGAAAGTGCCGATCAGAGTGTGGATCAGGCGGAGCCAGTTGATGCCGTCCCGGGAGGCGATGCAGAAACCGACCATCGTGGTGATGGTGACGAGCATGTTCATGCGCGGCTTGGTGAGCTCGTAGAAATCGGCGAGACGAGAAGGGGTTGTTTGCTCGGCGATAGGTTCGGCGATTTCTAAGGATTCGGAATTCATAGGGTTCCCCCGACGGCTTCTTGTGGTTGTGAGAATACGAAAGCTGGGCGCTGTTGATCTGCGAAGCCGCAAGCGGCGGAGGTGCGACGAAACATCGGGGAGTAGAGTCGCATCGCGCGGACTGCCAGGGTGAATGCTGTGACCAGGACTGATGCGCCGACGGCGACGTGGGCGCTGGCAATGTCGGCGGGTTTGCGGAGGAGGACGGTGAGGACGCCTAGGGTGATTTGGGTGGCGAGCAGGATGAGCAGGGTGATTGCGGGGATCAGGAGAGCGCGCTGGCGGCGGTGATTGCGGAAGACCAAGATGGTTACCGTCAGGATCATGATTGTGACAAGAATTGCGCCGATGCGGTGGGCGAAGTGGAGCCAGATTTGGGCGAGGGTGACGGGGGGGAGGTTGAGGTCGTAAGCGCGATGATAATTGATAGTTGATAGTTGATTGTTGTTAGTTGGGGGGAGCAAGTGGCCGTAGGCGAAGGGGAGGTCAGGAATCGCTAATCCCGCGTCGTTGTGACGCATGGTGGCGCCGACGATGAGTTGGAGGTAGATCGTGAGGGTGCAGGCGATGGCGAGGGGAATAAGGGAACGATGAACGATGAATGATGAACGATGAATGGAGAACCACCATTTGGAGGTAGCGATTGCAACAAACGTTGCGAGGCAGAAGAAGGCTTGGGCGAAGCAGCCGTGGACTATTGCCAGGTCGAGGTTGACGAAGACGACGCGGAGGCCGCCGAGGACGCCTTGGAAGATGACGGCGGCGAGGACGGAGTAAGCGAGTCTTCGCGCCCACTTGCGGGTTTCCCATTTGAAGGCGGCGATGCAGAGGATGATGGAGCAGAAGCCGACGACGGTGGCCATTAGGCGGTGGGTGTGTTCGTAGAGGATTCCGCCGATCCAGAGTCGGGGCGGGAAGAGGAACATGTTGTAGCCGTAGCTGTTGGGCCAATCGGGGACGGCGAGGCCGGCGTGGTTGGAGGTGACAAGGCCGCCCATGAAGATGAGGGGGAAGGTGGCAATCGCGGTGAGGAGGGCGATGCGGTGGAGGGCGGGGTTGTACTTGGCGTCGGTCATCGGGTTACTTGATGATTGAGGATTGGAGCTTGAACAAAATGCAGCGGGCCTTTCAAGTTTCAATCATCAATCGTCATTTTCACATTTGCTAATGCACTGGGACGAATTTTTCCTGTCCTTCGACATACCTTGTCTGGGGAAGCCAGTCTTCCTCGACGAGGGGGGAACTATACTCATAGGGGCCGTGGTGGACGACCAGGGGCTTGGTGAAATTTCCGTGGGGCGGGGGGCTGGGGGCTTCGCACCATTCGAGGGTGTTGGCCTGCCAGGGGTTTTGCGGGGCTTTTTTGCCCCAGATCCAGCTACCGATGAAATTGATGACGAAGAATATTTGTGATGCGCCCAGGACGAAGGCGCTGATGCTGATGAATTCGTTCATGGGTTGGAAATGCTGGAACTGACTGTATTCCATATAACTGGCGATGCGGCGGGGCATGCCGCCGATGCCGAGGATGTGCATGGCGAAGAAGGTGCAGTTGAAGGCGATGAAGGTGAGGTAGAAATGGATGTAGCCGAGGGTGGGGTTCATCATTCGGCCGAACATTTTGGGATACCAGAAGGTGATGGCGCCGAATAAGCCGAACATGGTTCCGCCGAAGAGGACGTAGTGAATGTGGGCGACGATGAAATAGGTGTCGTGGATTTGGACGTCGACGGCGGTGGAGGCCATGTAAATGCCGGAGAGTCCGCCGATGACGAACATGGAGACGAAGGCGAGGGCGTTGAGCATGGGGACGGTGAAGCGGATGTTTCCGCCCCACAAAGTTCCCAGCCAGTTGAAAGTTTTGATGGCAGAGGGGACGGCGATGAACATGGTGGAGACGGCGAAGGTGGTGCCGAGGGTGGGGTTCATGCCGGACTGGAACATATGGTGGGCCCAGACGATGAAGCCGAGGAAGGCGATGCCGGCGATGGCGTAAACCATGGGGCGATAGCCGAAGATCGGCTTGCGGGCGAAGACGGAGATGATGTCAGAGACCATGCCCATGGCGGGGAGGATCATGATGTAGACGGCGGGGTGAGAATAGAACCAGAAAAGATGCTGGTGAAGGATGGCGAATCCGCCGCCGGAGTTACCGTCGATGGTGTTGGGGGGAATGATGTGGCCGAAGGGTTCGAAGAAGCTGGTAAGCCGGAAGGTCTGGCCGGCGTAGATGATCATCTGGTGATCGAGCAGGTTCATCAGCAGGGTGCTGGCGAGAACGGGCGTGGCGAGCAGCACCAGGATCGAGGTAATGAAGAGGCTCCAGGTTGAGAGGGGCATGCGAAACATGGTCATGCCGGCACAGCGGAGTTTGACGATGGTGGTGAGATAATTGACGGCGCCCATGAGGCTGGAGAATCCGAGCCAGAAGAGGCTGAGGAACCAGCAGGATTGGCCGTCGTAGGCGACGTGCTGAACGCCGCGAACCATGATGATGGCGTAGATGGCAGAGAGGAGAACGGAGACGGCGATGTCGAGGAAGTTGTTTCCGAGCTTGACGAAATAGGCGCACATATAGGCGACGAACATGAACTGGAAGAAGAGGTTCATGTAGATGGGCGCCATAGGCCAGGTGCTGCCGGGGATTTGGAGGAGATTGCCGGGGATGCCGGAGACGAATCCGGCGTTTTCGGGGAGGCCGGAGAGAGGGGGATAGACGGTCCATCCGGCGGCGGCGTGACCGCCGGGTAAGAAAAATCCGGCGAGCATGATGGCGCCGGCGGGGACGGCGGACCAGAAGGCGAGGCCGTTGAGGAATGGGAAGGCCATATCACCGGCGCCGATCTGGAGGGGAATCAGATAATTTCCGAAGGTGCCGACCAGAAGCACGATGATCACGAAGAAGATCATGATGGTGGCGTGCATGGTGAAGGCCATGGTGAAGAAGTCCGGGGGCATGACGCCGGGTTTGATAGTTCCATCGGCGGCTTTTTGGCCCCAGAGGAGCGTGCTGAGGATGGGGACAGGATGGAGAGTTTGGAGCTCGGGCGTGGGCCAGGCGAGTTGCCAGCGGACGAGCATGGCGAGGAGTCCGCCGACGACCATGAAGGCGAGGCCGAGGAAGAGGAACTGGATGCCGATGATTTTGTGGTCGGCGGAGAAGATGTATTTCTTCAGGAAGCCGATTTCGTGGTGCGCGTGGGAGTGATCAAGAGCATGGGAAAGTGGAAGTGGAGCTGAGGTCATATCTGTTTTCCTCCGGCATGGACGGGGGTGTCCCTGTGGTTGTTGCTTTGGTTTTGATGATGTGAGCTGGCTGCGCGAACCCTCTCCCCTGCCCTCTCCCTGAGTACAAGGAGAGGGAGTTTGATTGTCGAGAGAAGAGAATTTTTTTGAGCGCTAGTCATCATTTTGCAGCGGCCATGGCGACGTGGGTTGCGCCTTTTGGGGTTTCGAAGCGTTTGACGTATTCGTCGTTGTCGATGATGACGACTTTGGCTTCCATGGTGTAGTGGCCCTGGCCGCAGAGTTCTTCGCAGACCAGATCCCAGTAGCCGGGGAGATAGGCGGTGACTTGTGTCACGCCGGCGGCTTTGAGCTTGTCGACGATGACGGGGGTGAGGGTGCGGGCGTTGCGGACGATGGTCTTTTTGTCTTTGTCGCGATAGAGCCATTGCTTGGTGGCTGGATCGAGCTCGGCGCCGTTGGCCTGGTTGGATTCGGAGATGGAGATGGTGAGTTCGGAGTTTTCCTTGTGGGTGAGGGCTTCGGAGAGCTCATCCATGGTGTAGCTTTTGCGAGAGAGGGCTTCGCGTTCTTTGCTGGACATGTTGGCGGTGAAAAAGATGTGGCCACGCATGCCGGGGACGGCGTCGAGCTTGACGCGGAAATTGGGGAGAAAGAAATCGTGGATGACGTCCTTGCTGGAGAGGACGACTTCGATGGGGCGATCCTTGGGGAGGACGACTTCGCGGGCGAGGGCGCCCTGCCAGTCGTCATCTTTGCCGTCGGGATCGGTGAAATCCTTGCCGAGGGGATTGACCTGATCGACATATTGATTGATGGCGGAGACGGCCTTGTCGTAGGTGAGGAATGCGGGGCCTTGGACGCCGGCGAAAGAGTAGGGCTTGTCGTCGCCTGCTGGGTTGGGCCAGCGAAGATCGGTGGGCTTGGGGAACATGAGATACCGGCCGAGCTTTTTATCGGGGCCGGGATAGACGACGTTCCATTTGAATTGCTGGCCGACGACGAGGACGGTGGCGCTGTTGGGATCTTCGCCGGCGGGGTTGTAGCGATAATTATCCCAGACGAATTTGCTGACCAGGGCGAGCCCAAAAAGGATGATGGCGGGGACGATGGTCCAGATGAATTCGAGGCGCTTGTTGCCGTGGGTGTAGTGGGCTTTTCGGCCGGGCTTGTGGCGATAGCGGATCAGGAAGACCACGAGGACGGCTTCAGTCAGGATGAAGGCGATGGTGGTGATCCAGAAGATCCAGACGAAGAGCGCGTCGATAGCGCCGCCGTGGTTGGAATGATTGGGCGGCAGCCACCAGCTTCCCCAGCCGGGACTGACGTCGGCGGCGTGGGCGGTTGAATTGATGCAGAGTGCGAGTGCAGCGGCGACGGCGATGAACAAAACGCCTGCGGCACGACTCGCCCGTTTCGATTGCGTTGTCCTCACCAGCGAACTCCCGTTCATCTAAAACTAAGGTTGGCCACAGAGGCACAGAGAACACGGAGGAAAAGATTTTTAGCCACGAATGACACGAATAAGAGTGGATTGATTTTATTCGTGTTGATTCGTGTCATCCGTGGCCAGTTCTTTCTTCTTCGTGTCCTCTGTGACTCCGTTGTGAACTCATTTATTTACCCGCAACAACCTTGGTCGGTGCGGCTGCTGCATCGCAGGCGGGGCAAGAGACTTCTTTGTCGCCGCTGCCGGAGGCGAGGATGACTTCCTTCACATCAGGGGCGGGGCCCATGGCGGCTTCGGGTTTGAAGGTGAAGACGATTTCGGAGGCGGGTTTGCCGTCCTTGATCGTGACCTTCTGTTCCTGCGAGCCGAGTTTTTCCTGCCAGGCGACGAGGGTGTAATCGCCGTCGGGAAGATTTTTGATCGTCCATTTGCCGTCGGCGCCGCTGACGCCGAAGAAGGGATTATCGAAGACGGCGACGTAGGCGCTCATCCAGGGATGGACGTCGCACTTGACGTGAAAGGTTTCGGCGGCCTTGGGCGAATCAACTTTCTCGCCGTCATTTTTGCTGGGCTGGGGTTTGTTGAAGGAAGGGTTCTTTTCAGACAGCGTGTGAATGTTGTGGAGGAAGTTGTCGCTGTTTTTGATGACCCAATCCTGGCCGACCATGAGGGCGAGGACGTGGGGTTTGTATTGGCAGCCGGTCTGGTCGAGGACGGCGGGGTCTTTGGGGACATCGCCGGTGAGATCGGGGGAATCTTCCTTTTTGACGGAGACGACGACGTTGGCGAGCATGCCTTTGTCGGCGACGACGTTTTCTTCGAGGATGGGGTCGGGGTGCATGTCATTGCACTGAGCGACGCCGGACATATCGATCGCATTTTGCGCGGGGGCGGCGCCGTCGAGCTTGACGGTGCCGGAAATGTCGCCGGCGAAGGACATGGAACTGACACCCAATGCCACCGATGCGGCGGCGGAAAACAACCACGTACGAACATGCATGAGAATCTCCTTTTGATTTAGAAAATAAGATGATTGCGAGAATTGGAGCGGATTCAAGGGGACGGCCTTTGTAAAGGTACGACTATTCGTCGAGAAGACAGCGACCCATGGTCGCTGCTTTATGTTTATTTGTTTGTTATCCGGATGGTTTGGTTGAGGGTTTGGTTGTTGATTTTGGTTTTGCAGCGGGAGCGGGCGGAGCGGGTTGTTTGCCGGTGTAGTTGCGCACGCCGGCGGCGTAGATGAAATCGAGGAGGAGATCGGTCTGCTCTTGGACGGTTTTGCCGTAGGTTGCTTCGATTTGATCAGCCTGTGCTGGGGCGATGTTTTGGGCGCGCGGCTGAGATTGGCCGAGCGGGGCTTTGGCGTCGGGGGTGACGGTTGCGTAGATGGGCAGGCCGGTGAAGAAGGGGGGCATGGCCGTGCCCTTCTGGATGATGTCGGGCTCCTGCACCCAGTGGCGAATCCAGCGGCGCTGCAATCTTAAATGAGCGAGGGTCAAATTCGGCGCTGTCGGATTTTTGTTGGCGCCTTCGATGCTTGGATCGCCGAGGACGTGGCAACTGAGACATTGCAGTTGATAGAAGAATTGCTCGCCGCGTTTGAAGCGATCTTCGGAGATGTCGGGGTTGGGGGTATCGACGAAAGGATAAGGAGCGGAGTAAAGCTCCATGACAAATTCTGCGCGGGAAAGCGCCAAGCGATAGGCGCGGGCGAGGTCTTCGGGTTTTTGCTTGGGATCGAGCTGAAGCTCATTGAGCTGGTTGTAAGTGAGTGCCCAGTCATGCAGTTTGCGAACGGAGGCGGTGAATTCGGGGCGGGTGATCCAGTCGTCGCCGGGCCAGGGTTTGGTCGGATCGAGCGGCTGGGTCGTTGGAGCGGCGGCCTTTTCGTCGTTCACATATTTGACGACGGGATCGAGCGATTTGTGAAGCTCGCGGGATTCCTTGTCGGAGATCTGATTGAAGTAAGCGATGATGGCGGTCCACTCTTCATCGGTGGCGGGGAAGCTGGGCATGCGGATGGTGGTAAAGAGCTTGGGGCGCATCTGCACGACGTTTTTGAAGAAGTTGAAGAGCCAGGAGTATTGGATTTTGTTTCCTTCGCCACGCAGGCTGGGCGGGGCGAGAACCATGATGTCGTCGGATTTGAAATACTGCTGCACCTGCGGCTTGTTGGTTTCGATGACGTGGCAACTGACGCAGTTGTAGCGCTGCACGAGCTCTCGGCCACGGGAGACGATGACGGCATCGGGGTTGGTGGTGCGTTTCGAGAGTTTGTCGCTGA
>DATAPK010000442.1:0-4912 GCA_036265245.1 Tepidisphaeraceae bacterium
GACGTCGAGAGCAACCCCTTTGAAGACACCGATGGCGATGGCCGGCACATCGACGATCCGGTTCGGATGTACCTCACGCAGATGGGCGAAATCCCGCTGCTGACCCGCGAGCAGGAAATCGCGCTGGCGAAGAAGATCGAAATCACCCGAAAAATTTTCCGCTCGAAAGTTTTGGAGAGCGATTACTGCCTGCAGAGCGCCGTGGAGATTCTGCAGCAGGTGGATGAGGGCGATCTGCCCTTCGATCGCACGATGAAGATCAGCACCGCCGAGGACCAGGCCGACAAAGCCACGATCGGCCAGCGAATTCCGCTCAACCTGGAATCGGTCCGCAAGATGCTCGCCCGCAACCGCGAGGATTGGGATTCGCTTCACGAGACGAAAACGAAAAAGGATGAGGAAGAGCTGCACATGGCGCTTCGCCGGCGTCGTCGGCGTTCGGTGAAGTTGCTGGAAGAACTTTCGCTGCGCACCAGCAAGGTCACGCCGCTGATGAAGAAGCTTTCTTCCATCAGCACCAAGATGCTCGAGCTGGAGCAGCGCATCGAAGAGCTGAAAAAGCTCCGCGAGCCGGGTGAAGACCTTGAGGTTTGCCAGCAGGAATGTGCCGGCCTTGAAGACCTGGTCCTGGAAGGCGCCGAATCGCTTCACAAGCGCGTCGTCCAGATCCGCAAGATCTACAACAAGTACGAAGACGCCAAGCGCAAACTCTCCGGTGGAAACCTCCGCCTCGTCGTCTCCATCGCCAAGAAATACCGCAATCGCGGCCTCTCCTTCCTCGACATCATCCAGGAAGGCAACACCGGCCTGATGCGCGCCGTCGATAAGTACGAATATCGCCGCGGCTATAAATTCAGCACCTACGCAACCTGGTGGATTCGCCAGGCCATCACCCGCGCCATCGCCGACCATGCCCGGACGATCCGTATTCCCGTCCACATGATCGAAACGATGAGCAAGCTGCGCAATATCAGCAAAGCGCTCATGCAAGAGCTTGGCCGCGAGCCCACCATCGAAGAAATCGCCAAGCGCGCCAAGATGAGCGTCAGCGAAACCCGCCGCGTGCTCAAAATCTCGCGTCACCCGATCTCGCTCGATCGTCCCGTCGGCGAATCTGAAGATTCTTACTTCGGCGATTTCATCGAAGATGAGAAAGCCGACAATCCTGTCGAATCCGCCACGCAGGAAATGCTCAAGGACAAGATCGAGCAGGTGCTCAAGACGCTGACCTACCGCGAGCGCGAAATCATCAAGCTCCGCTACGGCATCGGCGACGGCTACACCTACACGCTCGAAGAAGTCGGCCGAATCTTCAAAGTCACCCGTGAACGCGTGCGACAGGTCGAAGCCAAAGCCATCCGCAAACTGCAACACCCGGTCCGAGCCCGAAAGCTCGAAGGCTTTTTGCCCGGCGGCGTCGCACGTTAAGAAACTGATTCTCTTGAAATAAGAAGGCGTGGTCACGTCAATGACCACGCCTTTTTTATTTATCCTGCCGAAAATGAAACTACGCGCGACGCCGTCGTCGAAACAAAGCCAAACCCCACGTCAGCATGCCCGCCATTGCCGGCTCAGGAACAATGCTCATATGGAAACTGCCGCTGCCCGTGTTACCGGTGCCCGCAAGTGGATAAACTCCGCCTGACGCCTTCAATTCATACGTTCCTGCGGATAAATCCTGAAAGATGCTTTGACTGCCGCTGTAAGAATTAAGTAATTGACTATTGCCATCGAAGAGTTGAGCGCTGACGCTGCAATACATACTTTGGCTCAAACTAAAATTGACTGTGGCGGGCGCATCCAGATTAAATATCACGTCGAGATCTCCTGAGCCCGAGGCCCCCGCCTGTCCCTGAAAGCCCGACGACTTTCCTTGCACAGAAATACCAACGCTATTATCGCTCACACCGCCGCTGAAGGCGACCGTGCCAACCATCACGGCACCATTAACCAGTGCAAATTGAGCATTCGCCGAAACAGACCCCGAAAGCGTAGCGGCCCCAAGGGTTACGGCCGGGGGCGCATCTGTAACAGAATTAGTCGGACCTGTGCCCTGGTACGCCGTCGCCGAAGCATCCACATGTCCCGAGACAATTGAAAATGTCGCCCCATGCACCGAGCCCGCAAATAGTCCCGCCACAACCAAAGCCGAAATCGAAAAGAGTCGCATAGACCTCCCAGCCAGAACGAAATGATCCAATCGGCGGATGCCCCCAGCGGCAATCCCGCCCTCATAAACCGAATTTAGTTTAATTCTCAATTTCAGAATCGGCAAGACTTTTCTGGCCAAGTTAGGTTAATGTTGCAAGAGTCATGATAACCGGGCAAACTTCCCTGATTATGCAATATTGCCCCGTATTCTTCGTACAAATAGCATGAGGATCGAAATGGACTACCCGCGTTGGGCACTGGCGTTGGCAATACTGCTTACACAGGCCACTCTTCGAGCAGACAATATTCCCACACAGCGTCTCGTGGATCTCGACGGTAACCCCCTCACCCTGCCAAGCACCGATGCGCGCGCAACCGCCGTCATTTTCATCGGCACCCAATGCCCTATCTCCAATCGCTACATCCCGCAGCTCAACGATCTCTACAAAACCGACCAGCCAAAGAACATCGATCTGATCGGCGTCATCGTCGATCCAACCATCACCCGCAAAGATGTCCTGGCCTATCGCGATCAATACAAAATCGCCTTCCCAATCATCTTCGACGCCTCCGGAAATCTCGCGAAGCAATTCAAACCCACGCACACGCCCGAAGCATTCCTGATCGATGCCGGCGGCGCCATCCGCTACCAAGGCCGAATCGACGACAGCTTCGCCGCCCTCGGCAAGGTCAACCAGGTCGTCAAATCACACGATCTCGTCGATGCAATCTCCGCGGTGCTTGAAAATCAACCGATCACACAACCGCAGACTGAAGTAATCGGATGCCCCATCGAAACCTACGACGCCAAATCCCCCGCGAAAGTCACCTACACGCGAGACATCGCGCCAATCCTCAACGCCAATTGCGTCGCCTGCCATCGAGACGGACAGATTGCGCCCTTTCCCCTGACCAGCTACACCGACGCCGCCAAGCACGCCAAGCTCATGTCCGATGTAACGCAGTCGCATTACATGCCCCCCTGGAAGCCCGCCGAAGACTTCGGCCATTTCCTCGGCGAGCACCGCTTAAGCGGGCGGGAAATCGACCTGATAAAATCCTGGGCCAGCACCGACGCCCCCCAAGGCAACTCCGCCGACCTCCCGCCCCTCCCAAAATTCGCTTCCGACTGGGCCCTGGGCACACCCGACATGATCGTAAAAATGCCCGAGCCTTTCACCGTCCCCGCCGGCGGAAATGACATCTATCGCGCCTTCGTCGCGCCCATCCCCATCCCGGCTGACTGCTATGTCGCCGGCGTCGAGTTCAAGCCCGGCGCCCCCACCGTCGTCCATCATTGCATTTTGTATCTCGACGACAGCGGCGCCGCGAGAAAGCTCGATGAAGCCGAGCCCGGCCCAGGATACGTAAGCTTCGGCGGCCCCGGATTTACCCCCAGCGGCGGCCTCGGCGGCTGGGCGCCCGGCGCAACGCCTGCCCTCTTGCCCGACGGCATCGGCCGCGTCCTGGCAAAAGGCTCCGATGTGGTTTTTCAGATGCACTATCACCCCGATGGCCGCGAGCACACCGACCAAAGCAGCATCGCGATCTATTTCCAGAAAAAACCCGTGAAGCAAATCCTCGGTAGCTTCATGCTCGCAACGCGCGACGTCAACATCCCCCCCGGCGACGCCAACTACACCCGCCACATCACCGTCACCCTGCCCACAGATATGACGCTCATGGGAATCACCCCGCACATGCACCTGATCGGCCGCGAGATGAAAGTCGAAGCAACCACGCCCGACAAAAAACAGATCCCGCTCATCTGGATCAACGATTGGGATTTCAAATGGCAGGGACAATACCGCTTCGCCGAGCCGCTCAAGCTGAGCAAAGGCACAACGATTTCAATGACCGCGCGCTACGATAATTCCGACGCAAACCCCGACAACCCCAGCAGTCCCCCCAAGCGCGTCACGCATGGCGAACAAACCACCGACGAAATGTGCATCTGCTTCATAAGCTTCCTCGCCAACAATCCAACCGAGGCAAAACAAGTTGCCAAACAAGTCACGCGACAGATGGTGATGGAAACGGTCCAAAGAAAACTGGACGGCGGAAGTTAAATCGCCCCAAACGAAAACGCTGAATAGCAAAATGCCATGCAACGAGAAATTCGCTTGCATTCACATGAATGACAATTAACCACCCCCCCGCGGGAAAATCTCTCCCCCTCGCTTGCGATTTCGCGTTCTTTCCCCCTCGCGCGAAATTCCAGCAACCGCCCAAATCTTAAAAATCCAACCCACCCCTCAGTTGCGGACGTTTCTTCTTAGCTTGCGTCGGCTGCGTCGTTGCAGTGGTCGCCGGCGCAGCTTCCGCTGCCCGCTTCAGCGAAAGCGAAACGCGTCTCGCTTCCTTATCAATCTCAAGCACCCGCACTTGCACCGCATCGCCCGCTTTCACAACATCCGTCACCGCGCGCACGCGCTGATTGGAAAGCTCAGAGATATGAATCAATCCTTCCAGCCCCGGCTCAAGTTCCACAAACGCGCCAAAATCCGCCGTGCGCGTCACCGTACCGCCCACCGTCATATCGCGGGCATATCGTTCCTCGATCGTTTTCCACGGATCAGGCCCCGCCTGCTTCAAGCTGAAACTCAAACGCTTGGCCGCAGGGTCCAGCGAAAGCACAACCAGCCGAAGCGTATCCCCTTCCTTCACAATCTCATCCGGATGCCGAATGCGCTGCCAGCTCATTTCGCTCACCGGCAGCAATCCCTCAACACCCTCTTCCACTTCGATAAACGCTCCGAAA
>DATAPK010000443.1:0-3971 GCA_036265245.1 Tepidisphaeraceae bacterium
TCACTCGTCACCTCTTTTTCCAGAGAGACCAACTTCTCCAGCACTGTTTTAACGTCGCTCAACAGATCAGGATCGGTAAATTTACGCGCCAAATCGCTCAGGGGCCGGCCCACGTCCGAAGGGATCAACTCCATCAAATCCTTCACGGCCGGCGTAAACCGGCGAATCCGGAAATACGTATCCAGAAACACCACCGCGATATCCGTGCTGCTCAGCAGGCTGCTCAGATCGTTCGTCATCCCCTCCAGCTCTTCCATCTTCGTCTGCAGCTGCGCATTGACGGTCGTTAATTCCTCGTTGAGCGATTGCAGTTCCTCTTTGCTGGTTTCAAGCTCTTCATTCGTGCTCTGCAACTCTTCATTGATGCTGGTGATTTCCTCGTTGGAAGCTTTCATCTCCTCGTTGCTGGTCTGAAGCTCCTCAACGGCGTTCTGCAATTCATCGCGCACGCGATGCAGTTCATCTTCCAGCACGCGCTGATCGCCCGATCCTTCGCCAGATGAAGATGGCGGCGCCGGTGAAAGTTCAGGGTAATCGTCGAAGCTGATCAGGAAGTACGGCGCGGAGGAATTGAGCTCGAATGGATCGACCGTCACCTGCACGCGACGCCGCCCATCCCTGGCTTCAATGAATCCATCTCGGATCGTAACAGACTGACCCAGACTCGACGCCTGATGCAGCGCCGTCCGCACCGCCCCGCGAACCGGTTCCCGTAGCAGCGTCATTAATTCTCGCGTCGGCTCGCCTCGCGGCTGGTCGAGATAGCGCTCGGTGTTTCCATGAAAATAGACGATGTGTTGCTGGCTATCGATCACAATCGCCGGCGGCGTATAGCGATCAAGCAGCCGCTTGAGTGTGATCTGCGTCAGCGACGCTTGCGACAGCGGACGAGAAATCGATTGAGACCTTTCGCCCACCCCGGCCAATCCCCGAGGCAGCGGAAATTCAATTCCGCCGTGCCGCATCGGACCAATCCGCCGGTAGATGCGATGCTTTTTGTCGATGGGTTCAAACATCCCCTCGATGCCGCCGCCGATCGTTTCGCTGGTCCCCAGCATCAGCAATCCGCCCGCACGCAGCCCAAAATGCAGCAGCAACATCACACGGCGTTGAATGTCGGGCTCGAGATAAATCAACAGATTGCGGCAGGTGCAGATATCCAGCCGCGAAAAAGGCGGATCCTGCATGATGTTCTGCGGCGCGAAAACTACCAGCTCGCGCAATTCCTTTTTAATGCGATAGCTGGAATCGTCCTTGTCAAAAAATCGATCTAAGCGCTCCGGCGAAATTTCGCTTTCAATGCCGCCCGGATAAATCCCCATCCGTGCATGGGCCAGCGAACGCTCGGCGGTGTCGGTGGCGAAAATCTTGATGTCAAAATGCTTGCCCGCTGCGTCGGCCGCCTCAATCAGCAGCATTCCCAGCGTATACGCTTCCTCGCCGCTCGAGCACGCCGTTACCCACGCGCGAATCGCTCCATTGTCCTCTCGATCGGCCACCAGGGGCACAATCACCTGCGTGCGTAACGCCTCCCAGCAGGCGGCGTCCCTGAAAAATCCCGTGACGTGAATCACCAGATCATCCGCCAGCGCCGAAACCTCCGCCGGATTCTGCCGCAGCGTCCGCACGTAATCGTCCATCTTCGTGTTCTGCGTCAAACCCATCCGCCGCTGAATGCGACGCACCAACGTCGGCTTTTTATATCCCGTGAAATCATTCCGCGTCCGCGTCCGCATGATCGCCAGAACTTCATTGAGCGATTGCCGCTCCCGGCGGGCAACCGATTCAGCGGGGGAAGAACCCACTGCATACGGATGCTCCGCATAACGCAGAAGCACCTCGGGAATGTCCTGCGGCCTCAGCACAAAATCCGCCCCGCCGATGTCGATCAAATTTCTCGGCATCGACGGAAACTTCGCCGAATCCGGATCCTGCGCGATGCACACCCCGCCCACCGCCTTCACCACCTGCGCCCCCGCGCTGCCGTTGGAGCCCATACCGCTCATGATCACGCAAATCGCCCGCTCCCGTTGTTCTTCCGCCAACGATCGAAAAAAATCATCCACCGGCCGGCGCTGGCCACGCTTTTCAATTGGCTCGCCAAGATGCAACACCCCGTCTCGAATCGTCAGCGTTCGCCCCGGGCGTATCACATAAATGTGATTCGCCTCCACCTTCAATCCATCCTGAACTTCCAGCACCGGCATCTTGGTTTGCTTGGAAAGGATATCCGTCAGCAGGCTTTCACGATCCGGCGGCAAATGCTGAATCAGCACAAACGCCATCCCGCTGTCGGGCCGCATCACTTTGAGAAATTCAATGAAGGCTTCCAACCCCCCCGCCGACGCCCCCACTCCCACCACCGGAAACGGCAACCGCGGCGGTGGCTCAACATCCGCAGGCTCAGCCGCTCGGTCGGGTTGCTCCGATTCGATGACCTGTTGATCGGTCGAAGAACTATTCGCCTTGTCCATGAAAATCCCTGCGCGCTGCAACGTGACAGACAGGCAAGCCGGCTCTTTTCACCCATTACTGCCCGTAACCCATCAACTTTACCCGAAATGAAAAATCCTCGCGACGGCAGAATTTGACGGATTGACCAAAGATTTATCCCACAGCCCCATCGTCCGCGTTTTAGCCGGACGATTCTGCCTCGGATAATTCTCCCCATCGCCGCGGATTTGATATCATGCTCGCTTCTGGCCGCTGAATCGACCCCCGGGCTTCTCTGCGGAGCAATCCATGTTGCGTTGGCGAATTGCCGTTCTCATCAGCGTTGCCATCGCCATCAGCTATTTAGACCGGCAAACCCTGCCGCTCGCCATCAAGGCCGTGCAGGCTGATTTCCCTATTTCAAATCAGGTCAAAGCCTTCCTCGACACCGCATTCCTCGTTTCTTACGGCCTGATGTACCTCGGCGGCGGAAGATTGCTCGACCTCCTCGGCACGCGACTCGGATACACCCTCGTAATGATCTTCTGGTCGCTCGCCTGCGCCAGCCACGGTGTCGCCGCGGGCGTGGGAATGCTCGCGCTCAGCCGCCTACTTCTCGGGCTCGGCGAAGGCGGCGGTTTCCCCGCCGCAACCCGCGCCGTCGCAGAATGGTTCCCCATCACCGAACGCGCAACCGCCATGGGAATCATCAACGCCGGCACTGCCGTCGGCGGCGTGGTCGCCGGCCCCTTAATCACACTCATCGTCCTCCCCCACATCCACTGGTTCGGCATCACCCCCTGGCGATGGGTCTTCTTCCTAACCGGCGCCCTCGGTCTCGTATGGACACTCTGGTGGATCTACGAATACTTCCCGCCCGAAAAACATCCAAGACTTCGAGAAACCGAAAAAATAAAACTGCTTCCCTCCTTCACCGCAAGCGATGCATCGCCCGTGGTAAAAATTAAGATCTCGGAATTACTTCGCTTCCCCGAAATGTGGGGCGTCATGTCCGCCAAATTTCTCACCGATGCCGCATGGTATTTCTATTTATTCTGGCTGCCCAAATATCTCTACGATGCACGCGGATTCGATATCAAAGCGGTGGGCGCGTTCGCGTGGATTCCGTACGCGTTCTCGGGCGTGGGCAGTCTCTGCGGCGGCTGGCTTTCGAGCGAACTGATCCGGCGCGGCCACAGCCTGAATTTCGCGCGCAAGGCCGCGCTGGGCGCGAGCGCGGCCCTGATGCCGTGGATCCTCTTCATCACTCACGTGCGGGTGGAGATGGCGCTGGCGCTGTTCAGCATCGCGTTCTTCGGGCAGCAATCGTGGTCCACGCTGGTGATGATCCTGCCGGCCGATCTTTTCCCACAGCGCGCGGTGGGGTCGGTGGCGGGCATGGTGGGCTTCGGCGGTGCGATCGGTGGCGCAGTGTTCGGTATGATCGCCGGACAACTGCTCGATCGCGGCTTCGGCTACGGCCCGATTTTCCTGGCGGTGAGCACTTTTCATGTCGCCGCGTTCTTCATTATTCTGAT
>DATAPK010000444.1:0-14566 GCA_036265245.1 Tepidisphaeraceae bacterium
GTGTCTATGACGACTCCAATCAAAATGGAAAGTTCGACAGCGGCGAGCTATTCGCATTTATCGAGAACGATTCATATGATTTCTACGGACTCTCTGAGGGCCTTCATCATATTCGAGTCCATTACAAGTCGGGGGCCATCACGATCCCGCCGCAACAGGATGTAATTATCCGGCCCGGTAAGCAGGCCCATGCGAATTTTAATTTGACCGTGGCAATCACCGTGACCGGTCATTGCTCGTTCGCAGGAAAGGGCGTGGCAGGACTAACTATCTTTGCGGAAGCGGATAACAATGGGACGCTGAATATCGGCGAACCTTCGACTGTAACGGATGCCAACGGAAACTATACGTTGACGGCCCCATTAAATGACAAACTGATGGTAGCGCCAAACAAAGGATTAAGGCCGACTTCAACCTCTCCGATCTTTATCTATGGCGAGCAACCGGTGATCAATATTCCTCTCACCGCCGCGCCAAGTCTTCAACTGCTGGGTTTTTATGACGACAACGGAAACGGAAGACGGGATGATGGAGAGCGCCTCAGTACTGGAGACGTGACAATCCTGTGCAACCTCAGTGGGGGTGATTACTTCAAAAAGCAAATGTCCTATTTCGAGCCCCCGACTGCCGGTGTTTATACAATGAGCCACATTGCAGAATCATCTGGAGGGATATCCACGAACCGGATACCCACGACGCCGCTGCCGATCACCATTACTCTCAAGCGGGGAGAAGCCGCAGTGATGTACTTCGGCGTTTAGGCAGGCATTTCATTTAGATCGATCAGACATTTCTCTCGACGACAAATTTTGCAAGGTGGCGCAGATCGTCGGCGGCTGGGCCGAGGGTTTCTAAAGAGGCGATGGCCGCGATGAGCTGGCGGTGCGCTTCGGCACGGCTTTGGTCCAATCCCAGAAGTGATGGATAGGTATTTTTCCCCTTTGAAGCGTCTTTGTTGGTGGCTTTGCCGAGTTGATCGGGAGTGCTGGTGACATCGAGGATGTCATCGACAATTTGGAACGCCAGGCCGAGGTGCCGGCCGTAGTCGGTGACGGCGGCGAGGGTCGCTTCAGCGGCCCGGGCACAAATCGCTCCAAGGCGGCAACTCGTGGTCAGCAGAGCGCCCGTCTTCATACGATGAATCTGCTGTAAACCCGGCAGATCGAGCGATTGTTTTTCGCCGTCCATATCAAGGACCTGTCCACCAATCATGCCGCAGGGCCCGGTGGCATGGGCAAGCTCGCGGATGAGCGCGGCGGCGAGATCCGGCTCGGCGTCGGTGGCGATCAGCTCAAATGCCAGGGTGGTCATCGCATCCCCGGCGAGGATGGCCATCGCTTCACCGTAAACTTTGTGGTTGGTGAGGCGGCCACGACGCAGGTCGTCATCGTCCATCGCAGGAAGATCGTCGTGGACGAGCGAAAATGTATGAATCAACTCCATCGCCGCAGCGGAGGCGATCGCAGAAGCAAAGCCCGGCCCTTTAGGGTCTGGGGATTGTGAGGCGCGATCGGTTCCCCGGCCCTGAAGGGCCGGGCTTTGGGCGACACAGGCGCGATAGCATTGCATCACCAGCGAGGGGCGCAAACGTTTTCCTCCCGCAAGCAAACTGTACTCAATCGATTCCATCAATCGCGGCGGGGCGTCGGCGTAGCGCTCTCTCAGATGCGAAAAATACGCATTGATCGCATCGCCGTCGCGTTTGAGGATCGATACTGCGTCTGAAGTTGGCTCGACGGGTTTACCCACGATTTAGTCCGAACTTTCGCTTTCATCTTCCATCGGCGAGGCGGCTAATTCTCCATCCGCCTGCTTGCTGAGAATTTCGATCTGCTTTTCCGCGCTGCCCAGGATGCCGCGGCAATGCTGGATCAGGAAATTGCCGCGTTCGTATTTGACAAGCGATTCTTCCAGGCCAACTTGGCCGCCTTCGATCTCGGACAAAATCTGTTCGAGCTCGCGAAGGGCTTCTTCGAAGCTTTTGGGGGCGGCCTGGGAACGCTTGCTCATTGGCGGCAGTATAACGCGATTGCCTTTGTTATGCAGTTCTCGTTCAATGGCAGGATCATGATCGTCAACACGCTAAAAACGCCAATGACCGCAAAAAATCGTCCAGCCTGGTCGGATGTCACCAGCGCCGCGGTTTTGCAAGGCGTCAACACCGGGCACTTTGACCGGCATTATCATGACTGCAATGAATATTGGCTGATTTGCCGAGGCAAGGCGAAGGTTTGGATTGGCGGCAAGAGCCTTTATATTCGCGATGGCGATGTGCTCTGCATCCAGAAAGGGCTGGAGCACGATGTGCTGGAGTTATATGAGCCGCTGATCGGTTTTCATTTTGAAGATGCAACCCCGCCCGGTGGAAGGACGGGGCATCTTCATAAGACGGAGGCCGATGCGAAGGGGCATGCCGTGCCGACGCTGCCGCTGCCGGGGGATTTTCCCAGGGGCTGAGTGAGGCTATTTATTTTCAGGATCGAGATTGAGCTCCAGCCGCTGGCCGGGCAGGTCGCGGGGCACGGAGAAGTTCTTGACCTTATATCCCTTCAATGTTGCGGTGATCGTGTGTTCGTCGGACGCTTTCTTCCAGACGAAGTCGTAGACGGCGGGATTTTCTGACATTTTCTCGCCGTCGATTTCGATCGCCGCGCCGGCGGGAAGCGTCGAGATGGTGAGCTTCTTTTCAAGGGCCGGCTGCGTGCCGGGGTGGCGGCGCAAATCCGCCAATAGCTTGTCGATCTGCTCGTGCATATCCGGCAGGGCGGTGATGATGAGATTGTTGCCAAAGATCTGCACGCCGTCGTCCGGAGAGGCGAGGCCCTCAACGACCTTGGCCAAATCGCTAACCGCCTGTGGCGTGGCCGTTAAATCAGAGACATCGTACACCTTGGTCAGCATATAGCTGGAAGCTTCCGCCTGGGTGGTCACGGTAATAATCCCTCGATCGATCACGATCGCCATGCTTTGAGGCTGTTCAATCTGACGAATCGCCGAGGTAAGAACCGTTTCCAGGGAAACGTCTTTTAGGCGCAGGACGACCTGCTGGTTCTTATCAACGCCGATCGTTTCAAGCGCTCGCCAGTTGGCAACGATGTTGGCTCCGCTGGATTCGCGGAGGAAATCGATCAGATCGGAGAATGTCACGGGATCCAATTTCACTTCAGGAAGTTTTTTGTGAAGCGCAGCGGCGGCGGCGAGGTTGGCGGCGTCGATTTGGGCGTCGGAGACGATCGTGTGTTTGCTATAGTCTGGCGCGGGCGGAGGAACCGAAGCCACACCAAATGCAATCTGCGGCTGTGGCGTTGATGGAGATTGCTGAGTCTTGAGCATCTTTAGTAACTCCACGATTTTCTCGTGCGCCGTCGGCGTCTGTTGAATAATCAGCCTGCCGTTTATCGCCTGGATCGATCCGACCTTGCCGCCGACGTCTTTCCAACTTTCCGGCTCAACGAATTCTTGGACCAGCCTGACAAGAGAGAGTCGCCACTCCTCTTGCGTCTTCGGGTCGAGAGGCTCACCCAGATCATCCACGTCATAAGCGACGGTTTTGGTTTCCTGGGCGGCAGCGGTTGGTTGCGCATGCGGGAAGTTTGAAGGAGGGATATTCGATGGTTGCGAAGCGGGCGCTCCTGCTGTGGGCGCGGGCTTGCTGTCGCCGCGCACCGCGTCGGTGAGGGCGACGCATCCCAGCGCGAACAGCACGGCCAGCGTGAGCGCCCAGCGGGACGATTGCTTTGGATTGAATTGCGCGATCATACGCACTCTCCTTTGCATGGGGGTTGTGGATTCGAGGATGCCGACCAGTTGGCGAGGGGCGGCGGCGGGGGAAAGAATCTCGATCAGCTTCACCAGTGTCTGGCCATACGCGTGCGCTTCGCCGGAACAATGCGCCAGCACCAGTTCATCGCAAGCAAGCTCGCGATCCGCGCGCATGCGCGAGGCGGCCAGCCAGACCAGCGGATTGAACCAGTGAACGATCGAGGCGATCGCGATCAGCCAATTGCCCGCGATGTCATGTCGCTTCAGGTGGGCGAGCTCGTGCATGATGATCAGGCGAATCTCGCGATCGCTGCAATGCGCCAGCACATGAGCGGGAAGCAGCAGCTTGGGCCGAAATAATCCCACCACCGCCGGGGTTTGAACGGTTTCACCCGACAAAACCCCGGGCATGTTTCGCAGGCGAAGCGTATGAGCGCACGCTTGCACGACTCGCAGTAGGGGTTCATCAGAAACAACCGGAAGCTTTCCGGTCATGCGCGAAAGCATCCAGCAAACCTGCATCACGCGAATCGAAAGGATAATGATCCCAGCCATCCACGCGGCGAAGATCCATCTGCTCCACGAAATATTCGCCGGTGGCGATAGCACCAAAGCACGTTCATTCATCGCAGCGATCGCCCTCGTCGCTTGCGATTTCGCGTCCGTACTCCCGATGATGATGATCGGGATTTCCGCCGATTGCGCATCCACGCTTTTCGCTGGTTGCACTGTCGCGGTTGCGTTCGACATCGGCGTGAGATTGAAGAGGCTGAACCTGGATTGCGGAAGGACGGGAAGCAGCAGGCGAAGCAGGACGATCGCCCAAAGCGCATACCGCCCTCGCCCGCCGATGCGCCCGCCCAGAAGTTTCTGCACGATGAGAACGACAACCGCGAGCAAGCTGGCCTGCCAGGATGCCCGCCACAGCCCGTTGAGGATCAATGACAGATTCATCGTTTGCCCTCCCGCTCAAGAATTTCGCGCAGTTGTTCGACCTCACCCGGCGAGAGATCGCTTTCTTTTAGAAATGCAGCGACGGCCGGGACGAGTGCGCCATCAAAAACGCGGTGCAAAAACGACTTCGTTTCCCGTCGCGCCGCCTGCTGCCGGGTGATCGCAGCCCGATAGACATAGCGTTTTTCATCCACCGTGCAGCGAACCATCCCCTTTTTTACCAGGCGGCTGAGCAGCGTTTTGATGGTGCGCGGCGCCCAGTGTTTTTGGCCTTCCAATGCGCTGACAACCTGCCCCGCGGTTAGCGGGCCACTGTCCCAGATCACTTTGATGACATCCCATTCGGCGTCGGAAATATTCGGGGTTTCGGGCATGGCAAGCGGCTCCTGTGACTACAAGCGTAGAGGAAGATTAGCGACAGTTGTAGTCAGTGTCAAGAAAAAAACGATGGGCTTTAAGCAGATCAGAAGATTTGGATGACAATGACTCATTCTTCGGCTAATTTGGCTGCCGGTGGATTTATGTTTTTTGGGGCGCATCATGAGAATTGGCTACCGGGCGAAAAATCGAATCTGTGGGATTGAGTCCTTGGAAAACAGGCGGCTATTTACCGCGTCGATGTTGAAAGACATTGTTGCGGGAAGTGGATCAAGTTCCCCCTATGAATTCGCTGCTGCTGGATCGCGAGTTGTATTCGCGGCGAATAGTGCAGCCGGCACAGACTTGTATCAAACGGATGGAACGCCGGCTAATACCTCTTTGGTTAAGGATTTTTCGGGTGATCTTGAAGGTGGAAGCGGAGGCTTCCGTGCTTACATCGCCAGCTTGAATGGATACGCTTATTTTTTTGCAAATGATGGGGTTCACGGATTTGAGTTGTGGCGAAGCGATGGAACGCCTGCCGGGACCACTTTGTTTGACGACATTCAGCCGGGAGGTAGCACTTCTAGTTCTGTCTTTTATATCTCCAATCCCGGCGATCCGTTTGCCAGGCCGGATGCGCATTCTCGACTCACACGCGTTGGCAATAAACTTTTCTTCTTCGCCAATGATGGCACACATGGTTTCTCCCTGTGGACGACCGATGGCACGATCGGCGGGACCGCAATTGCCAAACAGGGGGCATTCATGCCCGAAGTTGGCATTTCTGGCTTGCATCTGGCCGATCTAAATGGTTTGGCTATTTTTGAAACTCTATTTAACAATGCCGACCAATTGTGGCGAAGTGATGGCACCGCCGACGGCACATTCTCATTGGGTAGCGTAACGGGCGCATCGGGTCAGTTTCCGTCGCCGCCGGTCGTGTCTGGTGGCGAATTTTACTATACGTCAAAGGTTGGCACCGTTAACCGTCTGTTCGAAACCGATGGCTCGGTGGCGAATACTCGCGCCGTTCCAGGCACTGCAACGCTCGATAATCCTTATGGCATGGCAGACATTAACGGTACGCTTTATTTCGGAGCGACCAGTGGCACGACGACTGAACTGTGGAAAACGGATGGAGTCAATACAACGCTCGTGACCAATTCCGTGAAACCTACTCAAGGGGCTTCAACTGCGCAATCCACCGGCGACAACAATTGGGCAGCTTTTGCAGGAGGATATACAGTATTTTTGGGCAAGAGCGGTAGCTCCATGGGCCTGTATCGAACCGATGGAACTGCTGCAGGGACACAAAAGCTTACGGATTTGGATTCTCAATTTACGAGCCCATATTATTATCTCTTCTCCTTTAACGGGGTTGCGTATCTAGGCAACAGCACTTTGGTCGCAACAGATGGAAGTGCGGTGACTACGTTCCCTAGTTTCGGCCTTAGTCCCGGCTCAATTATAAACAATGTCGTGTATTCACTCGGGGTGGACAGCACACATGGTTTTGAACCCTGGAAATTAACGGATGACTTTGCTCCATTACTCTATCAAGCGAAAGCTTCTCTTGGCGCGGCGCACCAATCAGTGGCGTTCAATTTTGACGAGAACATCGGAACTTCGTTGACGGATGTGAATGTGAGCGTTCTCAACCTCGCTAATAACACATCGCTGGCGGCAGGCGCCGCGCATATCAGTTTTGATCCAGCGACTTTAGTTGCGACACTGACCTTTCCGGGATTGCCGAATCAGCGGCTGAGCGATGGACATTATCGCGTGACCATCGACAAGACAGGTGTGAATGATATTGCCGGAAATGCGATGGCCGCGAACTTTACGTTTGATTTCACCTTTCGTGTTGGGGATGCGAATCATGATGGTTCAGTGAACATTGCGGATTTCAACACGCTGGCGGGGAATTTTGGCAAGAGCGGCATGAGCTTCGATCAGGGGGATTTCAATTACGACGGCGTTGTGAATTTGCTTGATCTCAACGTGGTGGCGACGAACTTCGGCAAGCCGCTCGCGTCGGCGTTGTCGGTTGAGGTTGGCGGATCGGTCGCGCCGGCGGCCAAAGTCGCATCAAGCGGAAGTTTGTTTCAGAGCGACAAAACCGTCACTTCCGTCGAGCAGGATGTGCTCGAAAATTGATCGGGTATCCCTTCTTCTCGTCACGGCTATAGTCGTTTAATCACGCGATATCGTTCTTCAGCACAATCCGATACCGCGCCTTCCCCGCGCGCAGATGCTCGAACGCTTCGTTCACCTTGCTCATCGGATACATCTCCGTCACCGGCGAGATTTTGTGGCGGGAGCAGAATTCCAGCATTTTTGCGGTGGTGGCGGGGCTGCCCAAGGGGGAGCCGGAGATCGAGCGTTGCGCCAGGAGCAGCGTGAAAACGTTCACCGAAACCGGCTCGGCAACAGCGCCGACGAAATGCAGGCGCCCTTTGGGGGCAAGGGTGGCGAGATAGGTTTCCCAGTTCAGGCTGACGTTAACGGTGGAAATCACAAAGTTGAGTTGGCCGGCAATGGCCTTCAGCTCGTCTTCCTTGCGGCTGTTCACGGTGCGATGCGCGCCCAGTTGGATCGCTTCCTCTTTCTTGGCATCGCTGGAGGTGAAGGCGGTCACATCGCAGCCCCATTTGTTGAGGAACTGGAGCGCGAGATGCCCGAGCCCGCCGATGCCGATGACGCCGACGCGGTCAGTGGGTTTCACGCCGAATTGAATGATCGGATTGAAGACGGTGACGCCGCCACAAAAGAGCGGGCCGGCTTTGGCGGGATCGATGGCCTCGGGCAGCGGAATCGCCCACGCCGCCTGGCAGCGGACTTTGTTCGCGAAGCCGCCAAATCGGCCGATGATCGTCGATTCCACATTCGGACAGAGATTGTGATCGCCGCTCATGCATTGGGCGCAGGTCATGCAGCTTCCGGAATACCAGCCGAGCCCGACGCGCTGGCCGGGTTTGAGATGTTTGACGCTCGCGCCAACCTGCCCAATCTTGCCGGCGACTTCGTGGCCGGGGACAAAAGGATAGTTGCTCATCCCCCATTCGTTGTCCATCATCGATAAATCGCTGTGGCAGATGCCGCAGTAATCGACGTTGATCTCAACCTGGTCGGGCTTGAGCGGGCCGGGATCGAATTCAAATGGTTTAAGTTGGCCTTTGGCTTTGTCGGTGGCGTATGCTTGAATCATTTTTGCTCCTTCTTTGTGGCATTGTAGCCCTTACAATCGAAAGCGTATGAAAAGATTTTTTGAATGTGGTTTGTTTTTTTTATTAGCCGGCCTGCTCGCACAGATGGCTCGCGGTGAAGTCCCCGCGTCGCAGCCTTCGCCGATTCAATATCACCAGGAAATCCGAAGCAATCCGCCGCTTCATTTGCATGTTGTGACGGTCGATCTGTCCGATCCGCGTGTTGAGTTGAAAGTGGCCCGCGCGGGCGCCGATCCCGACGGCGACGGGCCTTGGCAGACCACGCTGCAAACAGTCCGCACGATTGCAACGCGCGACAAGCTCGACGTTGCCGTGAACGGGAATTATTTCATCGGCAAGGATGCGATGAATGTGCTCGGGCAAAAGGTGCCGTATTTCACGGGCAATTGGGCCATGGCCAATGGCCTGGCGATGAGCGACGGGGTGCTTTGGAGCAAGGAAGCCTCGCGCGCGGCGATCGTCGTTGATGCCAAAGGCGGCGTGAGCATCGGGCGCTTCGGCAAGCTGCCGGCCGATGCCCGGCAGGTCATCGGGTCGGCTGAACTGCTCGTCAGCGAAGGCAAGCCAATCTCCAAGTTCCAGGATATCGCGCCGCGCACCTCGGTTGGCATCGATCGCGACAAGAAGCGATTGACGATGCTGGTCATCGACGGCCGCCGCGATGATTATTCGGTGGGCGTGAATGGCCCCCAATTGGCCCAGGAGATGATTCGCCTGGGGTGCTGGGACGCGATCGTTTTCGACGGCGGCGGAAGCTCCACCATGGTGATGCTCGTCGATCCTTCCGATCAGAAAATTCGTCTAATGAACAACCCAAGCGATGGCCACGATCTGCCGATATCGCTAAGCGTTGAAAGGCCGGTGGTCGATGCGTTCGGAGTGAAATTGAAAACAGCTGCGACGACCAAGCCCTGAACTTTTAGAAGCTGTTCCAAATCGATCGCACCGGCAGACGCCGGTGTCTGAGGTATTCCGAAGACCCGGATTTTTCCGCAATTGATCCGCCTCTTCGGAATACCTCAAAGCGGCGTCTGAGTTTTGAAACAGCTTCTAGCTAAGCACCGAATCGTTCGTAGGCGTGATGGGCTTGTCATTGAAAAGAGACGGGGCGGTGGAGACTGAGGCAGGCACCGGATCGCCACCGCCGATGACTGCGCCAACGGGATAAAGCCGGCTGTTGGGGATCATCTGCTTGGGTGTGCTCGGGCTGCTCCAGGAAAGCTTGACCGATCCGATGCCGGTGTTCTGGAAATATTCAACGATGATGTCGTACTGCTGCCCGGCCTGCATGGCGAACATGGCGCTATCCTGCACCGGCGTGACGCTTTGCCCGAAATGAGCGGCGAGAATGTTGAAGTCATTGACATCGATCACGCCATTGCCGTCGATATCGTAAGGCTGAATCGCGCTGCCGCGTTGGCCATAGAAAGATGCGATGGTACTGAGGTCCAGGACATTGACGGTCGCGTCGCCGTTCAGGTCTGCGGTAACGTCGGGAAGGGTGTTCCAGCGATTGATGATTTCGTTTCCGTTGATCCACACCCGCACCCCGTCGTCGGCGAGGGTATAGAACGTATAAGTCTCGGAATACTGTGCCTGGACTTCGCCGGTCCAGCGGGCGCTGAAAGTACCCGGATTGATCGCAGGACCAGGCGAACCGGTTCCCCAGGTGTAATTGATCGGCCCGACCGCGCCCGCGATGCTGGTGCCCGTCAAATCGCTGCTATCAAACCAATTGACGTTCAACCCCACGCCCGGGGGCGCGGGGATCAGAAGGTTAAGAGTATTAAACGCATTGAGCCGTCCGCCGCTAACCATTTTCCCGGCAAGCGAGGGAAGGTGATCGACGCCATTGATCAGCGCGCTTTTGACCTGCGCGACCGTGGCGGCGGGATCGTACGCGAAGGCGAGCGCCGCAACGCCTGAAACGAACGGCGTGGCGGCGCTGGTGCCGCTGAACCAGGTGTAGCTGTTGTTGATCCCAGTGGTAAAAATATTCACGCCTGGGGCGGCCAGATCGACGCTTGCCGCCCCATAGTTGGAATCGCCGGCCAGTACGTCACTGGAATCAGTCGCAGCGACAGAGACGATATTGGCTTCGGGCAGGCTGGCGGGAGAAGTGGCATTCGTGTCGTTGTTATTCGAGCTATTTCCCGCCGCGGCGGTGAAGAGAATGCCGTCGGTGTTCAACAGTTGGATTTCCAGTTCCAGCGAGCTTGAATAACCGCCGCCCCAGCTATTGTTAATGACGCGCACATTCACGCCGCGGGTTTTTTGCACCGCCGCATACGCCAGCGCGGAGACGGCGGCGCTGGTCATCCCCATTCCGCTGGCGCTCATGAACTTGAGAGGCATGATCTGCACTTGCCAGTTCACCCCGGTGACGCCGACACCATTGTTTCCCACCGCGCCAATGATGCCGGCGACGCTGGTGCCGTGGCCGTTGTCATCCATCGGATCGCCGTCGTTGTTGGCAAAGTCATAACCATGAACGTCGTCGATATAGCCGTCGCCGTCGTCGTCTTTGCCATTGCCGGCGATTTCGCCGGGGTTCGTCCAGATGTTGGCGGCCAAATCGGAATGAGTGTAATCCACGCCCGTGTCGAGCACCGCGACCACAACCCCGCGGCTGCCCGTGGTCAGGTTCCACGCTTCCGGCGCATCGATGTCGGCGTCGCTGCTCTGGTTCAATCCGGTTTGCTGCAAAAAATTGGGATCGTTGGGCATCGTCTGAACCATGCGCACCGTATCCGGCTCAACGCTGACAAATCCAGACAACGCGGAAAGCTGCGTGCGCACCTGATCGATGGGAAGATTGGCGCCGCGAAATAAAAAGATGTTTGAATCGTTGAGTCTACTGACGGCATGGATCTGAGTGCCCGCCAGTTGCCGGTTGATGAGGCGAATTTCCGGGCCGGCCGCGCCGGCGGGGCGATCCAGGACGACGACCCATTGGCCGGGCGTTGCATAGGTGTGCAGGCCTTCCCATTTCACCGGCACCAGATGCGATGACGCAATCTGCGCCGGCGTCAGGCTCACGCCAGCGCTGAGCAACTGCCGAGATTCCAACTGCTCGATGAAAAAGAGTGCGCGTCTCTCGGTCGAGAGACAACCGCACCACGCAAGATGACCCATTCGAGTGACCCTCGTTCGATCATCCCCAACTACAACCAACAATCCTCAGGAATGCATTTTTCCCATTCGCCCGACAATCGTTCCCCCTCCAACTATCTCTTAAGCAGGTAAGCCCATGCGTGCCACCGGACAACCACACCAATACGCACGCTAATAACGCGTAGTTCGTATCTTACCCGTCGCCATTTCGCAAGATTTTTCACATTTGCTTCACAAAAAGATTTGCGGTTAGGGAGAAGGCGGGGAAACCCACGGAAGAGAGTGATTTTCGCCTGCCTCCCACGAACCAGCGTTCGTGGCTACGATGGAGGCGAATCATGCGCATCGCTTATGTCACGACCTACGACGCCCACAATCCACGCAACTGGTCGGGGCTGGGTTTTCATATCGCCAAGGCGTTGGAAGGAGCAGGGTGTGAACTGGACTACATTGGCCCGCTTCGCGAGCGATGTTCGGCCTATTTTCGCGCCAAGACGCTGCTCTATCGCAAATTCAAGCGGCAGGCGTTTCAGCGCGATCGCGAGCCCGCCATTCTGGACGGATATGCCCGCCAGGTCGAGCAGCGACTGCGATCGTCTGATGCCAAAATCGTCTTCAGCCCCGGCACCGTTCCAATCGCACATCTTCAAACCAATCTGCCCGTCGTCTTCTGGGCCGATGCCACCTACGCGGCGCTGCAGCAATCGTATCAATGGGAACTGCCGGCGGCAGCGATTTCTCTGAAACGCGGGCATGCGATGGAGCAACGCGCGATCGATCGCGTATCGCTGGCGATCTATTCCTCAGACTGGGCAGCGCGGTCGGCGATCAACGATTATCATGCCGCCCCCGGCAAGGTGAAGGTTGTTCCATTCGGCGCGAACATCGACGAATCTCGCACGGCCCAAAAGGTGCAAAGCTTGATCGCATCCCGCCCCCGAGATATCTGCAAACTTTTGTTTGTCGGCGTGGGCTGGGAACGAAAGGGGGGTGATGTTGCCATCGACGCCGCGCGTTTTCTGAATGAAATGGGTCTTCCCTGCGAGCTGACGATCATCGGATCGCTGCCTCCCAATTACGATTCGCTTCCCTCATTCATCAAGCCGCTTGGATTCATCGATAAATCAACCCCCGCCGGGCGAGAGCAGTTTGAAAATATTTTCGCTTCCTCGCATTTCCTGATCCTCCCCGCCCGCGCCGAGGCGTTCGGCGTTGTCCTATGCGAAGCCAATTCGTTTGGCCTGCCGTGTCTGGCAACCAACGTCGGCGGCATTCCGACAATCGTGCGTGACAGCATCAATGGCCAACTATTCCCACCCGAAGATGCAAAATCGATCGCCGCTTTTGTGAAGCAATTGTTCGGCAACTTCGATGCTTATGCGCGGCTGGCCGAATCTAGCTTCGAGGAATATCAGGCTCGGCTGAATTGGCGTATCGCCGGGCAAGCCGTCCGGGCGTTGCTCGAATCTCTGTGATTTGTCCGTATGCGCGCGGGCGTTGAGACGGTACGAATAGCTTCATGCCTCAATCTTTCACGACCTCTCCGCAGTCGCCGCTGGCCGCGCCGAAACATCGCCGCCGATCCGTTCTGGTGACCGGCGCCGCCGGCAATATCGGTTCTTATTTCGCGAAGCATTCCTGCAAACGCTACAAGCTTCGCCTGCTCGTGCATGGCGATGAAGACAAAACCGCGATGCAGGCGCTATGCGCCTGGGGCGAAAAAGTGGTCGGCGATATTCGCGATCTCGAGCAGATGACGCGGCTATTCAAGGGCATCGATACCGTGCTTCACCTGGCCGGCGACCCGTCGCCTCAAGCCGATTGGAACAACGCGCTCAACATCAACATCGTCGGCACGTTTAATGTCTTCACGGCTGCCAGGCGCGCCGGATGCCGGCGCGTGGTTTACGCCAGCTCGATCCACGCCGTCAGCGGTTATCCCGCCGACGTGCAGGTTAAAACATCCGATCCCGTCAACCCCGGCGATCTCTACGGCGTAAGCAAATGTTTCGGCGAGGCTTTGGCGCGCTACATGGCGCAACAAGAAGGCCTTTCCTCCATCGCAATCCGAATCGGCGCTTTTCAGTCACGCAAAATTGCCCAACAGAAGGGCGGCATCAACATGCTCGACGCCTGGGTTTCCCAGCGCGATCTCAGCCAGTTGATCGAGCAATGCATCGACGACGAAAAGCTGCAATTTGCGATCTTCAACGGCCTGTCGGGCAACCGCTTCAATCGCCTCGATATCTCCGACGCCCGCGAACTGCTCGGCTATGCACCTCAAGATGATCTGACCGAAGTGAATCCCACCCTCAAACGACTGGGACTGCGGAAGCGCGTTCAATCGCACAACACGGGGGATCGGCGGAAGAAGAGTTAGCTCGTCTCACGTGTAGCCGGCGAGCATGCTCGCCGGCTAAACAAATAAAAATTCATACTTGGAACCATCACGCCTGCGCGTGCGCCATCACCTGCTTCTCCGCGTGATAGCTGCTGCGCACCAGCGGCCCCGATTCGACATGCCTCAATCCCCGCGCCTCGCCGCGCACTTTCCACGCCACAAATTCATCAGGATGCACCCAACGCTCCACCGGCAAATGCTTGAGCGTCGGCTGAAGATATTGCCCGAGCGTCAGAATCTCGCAGCCGATCGAGACAAGGTCATCGAGCACCACGTCAATCTCATCTTCAGTTTCGCCCAGCCCCAGCATCATGCCCGTCTTGCTCACCAATCCCTGATCCTTCGCGATCTGTAGAAGCTTCAAGCTGCGATGATATTTCGCCTGTGGCCGAACTTTATAATAAAGCCGCGGCACGGTTTCGATATTGTGATTCAAAATCTCCGGCCGCTCGTCCAGAACCAGTTGCAGCGCATCCCAGTTGCCGCAGAAATCCGGAATCAGTACCTCAATATTCGTGCCCGGCGATTGCTCGCGAATCTGGCGGATCGTCTCCGCCCAGACTTCCGCGCCGCCATCTTTCAATTCATCTCGATTCACACTGGTGATGACCACATGGCCAAGCTGCATCGTCGCGACGGCATGCCCCACTCGCCGCGGCTCATCCAGATCAAGCGTGGGCGGCCTGCCCGTGGCGATGTGGCAAAACCCGCAGCTTCGCGTGCACACATCGCCAAGAATCATCAG
>DATAPK010000445.1:0-4158 GCA_036265245.1 Tepidisphaeraceae bacterium
CCAGCCCGACGAGTGATGCTCACCGCACCAGAACTCGTCGAAGCCGAGCGAGTCGAGTTGCTCGACAAAATCCAGATCGCGGCGGAACTGCAGCATCGGATGCTCGCCGATCGGGTGATGCGGAGCAAGGAAGGCTCCGAATTTAAGGCGCGCCATGGGGTCTCTCTCCGGACTTATCGTTATGGTGGGCATTGTCGGGTGCTGGACCCCAAGCTACGGGGTGGCAACGGCCAAGGCAATCGCGGAAAAGCGGCAGATCATGCATGGTTGTCGTGCGGATGTGAGGGGGTGACGTCCCGCCGTCCGGAATTCTGCCTGGCCTAGGCGTTGGTTGCCGTCAGCGAGTTGCCGATTTCCTTCGGTTCACCAAAACTGAATTTGCGATGCGCCATTCTGATCAGCGGCCCCTCGATGAACCGGTAACTTGCCGAGCAAATCGCAACGGATATCGCGAAAGCACAGATTGTGAGGGCGAGGCCCCGCCAAGTCAGAATCGTCCGATCGTGTCGCGCCAGCACGAAAACCAGGATCAGCACATACCCGTGCGTCAGGTAAAGCGCGTAGGAAATGCGGGCGAAGAAGGCTGCAAAGCCGCTTCTGAGAAACGCCAGCTGCGGCGCATTTCGGTGGTCAAGCACCACAAATACCATCGATCCGAAGAGTGCCACCAGATAGCTGTGACCCCACGTCGCCATGTTGAAGTCTGATAGCTCGACAAACCAGGCAAAGATCGGGAAAAAGCCAACGGTTGACCAGAACACGGCGTGAAAAATCCGGCGAATGGCAAAAGAAATGGAGCCGGAAAATTCCAGCCACGCGATCAGTGTGCCGATCGCAAGGATGTCGGCTCGCAGCGGCATCAGCACGTAATAGCCAAAGTGATCCCCAAAACCGTATGAGATCGCACGTCCAATCGGACAAAGTACCAAAAGGGCGATCAGCAATCGAAGAAGCGTTTGGGGCGAAGCGAAATAGACCACAAGCGGGAAGATGAGATAAAATTGCTCTTCAATCGCGAGCGACCACGTGCCCGCAAGCCAGGCCGCTCCATATGTTTGGTGGAGTGCCATCCAGATATTTTGAAGGCCGATGACGTAAGACCACCATGGCAACGACCCTCCAAATAGAAGCGGAGCGCTTCCGCCCAATTGCCTGCCAATCAGATAGATGACGAGCATGATGCAATAGATCGGCAGAATCCGAAAACTGCGGCGGCGGTAGAAAGTTGAAAAGTAGTTTGGCGATTCGGTACTGGATAACAGGATGCTCGTGATCAAATAGCCGGACAGCACAAAGAACAAATCGACGCCAATTCGGCCGAAGATGAATAACCGCCAGGGAATTGAGGCCGGTCCGTAACCCGCTCCGAGATAGTGCCATGCGA
This sequence comes from Tepidisphaeraceae bacterium, assembly GCA_036265245.1. Lineage (GTDB taxonomy): Bacteria > Planctomycetota > Phycisphaerae > Tepidisphaerales > Tepidisphaeraceae > DATAPK01. The sequence goes on from DATAPK010000445.1 coordinate 1,385, forward strand.
CGACCAGCAGAATCGCAAGCGCCCTCAGGCCGTCGAGTTCTTTTACCCGCTCCATTCCATTCTTGTAGCCGGTTTGGGTTGCGCTTCAAGCGGCTTCTCGCGCGGCGATCCAGTTCTACCTTTGATTTGGCTGGCGCTTTCAGGCCGTCCAATTCCGCTCTCGAGCACGCGCTTTTTTCGTGACGCCGCCGATCATGTAGAGGACTATCACTGGGCAATTCGGCGCTTGGGGTGTTGAAGCACCATGACACGGCAGCGATGCTGCTGGCCCGCGCGGTGGCATTTTGGCTTTTCGCGCAGATAAACTATCGCAAGACGTCCGATTTCCTGACAGAACGATAGTGAGTTCAAATCGAGGGCCCAATGGTTTTAGTTCAACCTGATCGGGGTGGCTCAGCGCCATTTTCCAGCCAGCGAAAGCGCAGACTGCTCGACGATTTCGAAGCCAGCGAGGGCGAACAATATCAAGGTGGCAAGTTCAATGCCAGCTATCGCGAAGACGACCAAAAGTTCATGCGATTTCTGATTCCGCCTGGCAAGCGGGTGCTGGAACTGGGCTGCGGACGCGGAGACCTGCTGGCGGCGCTGCAACCGGCCTACGGCGTCGGCGTTGACTTCAGCCCCAGGACCGTCGCCAAGGGCAAGACGTTGTATCCCGACCTGCATTTTGTGCTGGGTGACGTGGAAGATTCGGCGACGCTGGCCGGAATCGAAGGGCCGTTCGATTATATCGTGATTGCCGACACGATCGGCATGTTTGAGGACATCGACGGTACATTACGGTTGGTGCACGATTTTTGCGCGCCCTCGACGCGAATCATCATCGCCTATTACTCCCATCTATGGGAGCCGATTCTGAAGCTCGGCGAACTTCTGAAACTCAAGCGCCGGCAGTCCGAGATCAACTACATCGCCACGGTTGATTTCGTGAACCTGATGGATTTGGCGGATTTCGAGATGATCAGCCAGGAGCAGCGGCAATTGATTCCGTTGCGCTGGTTCGGCATCGGTCCGTTGATCAACCGATATTTCGCGCCGCTGCCCGGGATCAGGCAGTTGTGCCTGCGGACTTATCTTGTGGGACGGCCGGTTCAGCAATTTCCGGATCGCAAATTTTCGGTGAGCATCGTCATTCCCTGCCGCAACGAGAAAGGCAACGTCGAAAGTGCGATCCAGCGAATGCCAAAATTTGGTACCAGCCAGGAAATCCTGTTCGTCGAGGGAAATTCCAGTGACGGCACCTATGAGGAGTGCGAGCGGGTTCGCGACGTTTACAGGGACCGCTGGGATATCAAAGTCTTGAAGCAGGATGGCAAGGGCAAGGGCGACGCGGTGCGAAAGGGCTTTGCAGCTGCGACCGGCGATGTCCTGATGATTCTCGATGCCGATTTGACCATGCCGCCCGAGGCGCTGCCGAAATACCATGCGGTGATCGAGACCGGGAAAGCCGAATTCGTCAACGGCACCCGCCTGATCTATCCGATGGAGCAGGAGGCGATGCGCCCGCTCAATCTCTTCGCCAACCGATGCTTTGCCTATCTGTTCAGCTATCTCGTCAATACGCGGCTCACCGACACGCTGTGCGGGACCAAGGTTCTCATGCGCAAAGACTACGAAGTGCTGGCGCGGGAGCGCCGCTATTTCGGCGAATTCGATCCGTTCGGGGATTTCGATCTGATCTTCGGCGCGGCGAAACAGAATCTCAAAATCATCGAGACGCCGATCCACTACAAGGCGCGCACATTCGGCGAAACCCAGATCTCACGTTTTCGCGACGGCTGGCTGCTTCTGAAAATGGTGTGGTTCGCCTATCGCAAGCTCAAAGCCGTTTGATCACGAGTTTGTCATGACGAAGAACGCGGCGGTCCGCCCGCATAATTCTGGGGACGGATCGTGCACGGTCTTTTTATTTTGCACTGCAGCAACTATTTGGTCCTGGTGGGGTTAGAAGTCTCTCGCCAAGGAGCTGCCGGTGTCCCTCGCCAAGAATGTCGATTTCCTGCGACGATTGCCAAAACTGACAAAGCTAAAGGGCATCAATGGATTGGGGGATCTTGGCCGAAACCTGAGGCCCGGCGTTCGCAGCCCCCTCGTTGAAACCGCGAATTTCGGCTCCAATCCGGGCGGTATCAGGATGTTTTCCTTTGTACCCGCCGGCCTGCAGGAGCCGCGCGCCCTTGTTGTCGTCCTGCACGGATGCGGTCAGAGCGCCGCCGGTTACGATCTGGGCGCCGGTTGGTCAACGATGGCAAAACGCTATGGCTTTGCGTTGCTGATGCCCGAGCAGCAGCCGTCGAACAACGCCAATGGCTGCTTCAACTGGTTCAATCCCGAAGACACCACTCGGGGCCACGGCGAAGCCTGTTCGATCCGGCAGATGATCGCGCGCATGGCCGGCGATCACAAAATCAACGAGCGTCGCATCTTCGTCACCGGGCTTTCCGCCGGCGGCGCCATGACGAGTGTCATGCTTGCGACCTATCCCGAAGTGTTCGCGGGCGGCGCGGTCATTGCTGGCCTGCCGTTCGGCGTTGCGAGCAACGTGCGGGAAGCGCTCAATGGCATGTTGCAGTCGCGATCCCGCCCGGCCGCCGAGTTGGGCGATCTGGTGCGCAACGCGTCAAATCACAAAGGTCCGTGGCCGAAGCTCTCGGTGTGGCACGGCAGCGCCGACCGCACCGTCAATCCCGCCAACGCCGATGAGATTGTCAAGCAGTGGCTCGACCTGCATGGGTTACCTTCGGTGCCGATGTCGGAGGGGACCGTTGACGGCT
>DATAPK010000446.1:0-3120 GCA_036265245.1 Tepidisphaeraceae bacterium
TCGTCCACGGAAGGTCCGAGGCGTTCGGCAACGATCGATGACAAACTTTGATCCACCAAATGTCACTGATATTGATGTTGTTCAGAGCCGCCTGCTTGTGGACATCCCAGAACTCGTACGGGCCGAAGAAATTCCAGTTGGGCCCGCGCAAAAATGTGCCGAAGAAAATCAGCACCACCCAGAGAATCAGAAATCCGAACAACCACGTCGCCAGCGCAAACGGCCGCTCGCGGACGGTGAAATAACCGTTGCCTTTGGGATTCGTATCGATGAACGGCATCGCCGCCAGACCGAGGATGATCAGCCCCGGATACACCACGCCCGCCATCCACGGGTCGAAGTAAACCAGCATCTCCTGCAGACCAAGGAAGTACCACGGCGCCTTGGCGGGATTGGGCGCGTAGCCCGGATTCGCCGGCTGCTCCAGCGGCGCCTTGCTCACGATCGCCCACACCATCAGCCCCGCGGTCGCCAGCACCAGGCAGATAAGCTCGGTGTACACCAGATCCGGCCACACCAGCACCTTGTCATCCTTGTCCTCCTCCAGCAGCGGCAACCCCTGCGCGGTGCGCGTGTCATTCAGCGCCGCCCGCCGGAACCCCAGCCAGATGCAGAAGAACACGCTGATCACCATCATCGAGATGGGCACGTTGTCGGGCTTGGCGACGATGGAGCGGTAATTCGGATCGGCCATCGATCCGAAATACCCGAGCAGAAACAGCGTGAAGATGACGCCGAAAACGATCGGCTTTGTCCAGAATTTGTAGAGGACGAACATCAGGATGAAAACGATGAACGCCAGCGTAAGAAAATACTGCGGCTGGGTCGACGCGTTCACGATCTGCTTGATGGAGTCGAACAAGCTTGATGCGGCGAGGATGCTTGCCATAGTTCAAACTCAAAAAGATCTTTCACCACGAAGCCACGAAGTCACGAAGCGATTCCCGACGTTCGAAGACCTCTTCGTGTCTTCGTGGCTTCGTGGTTCGATTTTTTCTGGCTACAACGGCCCGCTGATCCCGCCATCCTTGCGGATGCGCCAGAAATGGATCGCGATCAGCACCGTCACGATCACCGGGATGAACACGCAGTGCAGCACGTAGAACCGCAGCAGCGCGTTCTCGCCGACGAACGTCCCGGCGAGCAAAAAGAAGCGCGCATCGGATCCGGCGTGGATCATGGGCACGTCCGTGCCGGGGAAGACCATGATCTTGCTGAACGGCCCACCGGCGCCGACGAGTGGTGTCGCCTTCGCCATGTTCGAGCCGACGGTGATCGCCCAGATCGCGAGCTGATCCCACGGAAGCAGATACCCCGTGAACGAGAGAAGCATTGTCAGCACCAGCAGGATCACGCCGACGCACCAGTTGAACTCACGCGGCGGTTTGTACGAGCCGGTGAGAAATACCCGCATCATGTGCAGCCAGATCGCGATGATCATCGCGTGTGCGCCCCAGCGGTGAATCTCGCGCAGCACGCCCAGCGTCACATGCGCACGCAAATCCTGGATGTCCTGATACGCGTACTCGATGACCGGCCGATAGTAGAACATCAACAGCACGCCGCTGACGACTTCGGCGAGGAACAGGAAAAACGTCAGCCCGCCCATGCACCACGTGAAGCTCAATCGAATGCCGGATTTTCGCACCGCCACCGGATGCAGGTGCAGAAACACGTTCGACATGATCGCCATCACCCGCGTGCGCCGATCACGCGGCACACCGTGACGGAAGATCGCGTTCCAGAATTGCGAGTTGCGGATGTAGTTGAGAGGTGCTTCGAGAAGACTCATGCGTTGTCATTTGCGATTTGCAATTTGCGATTTGTGATTTGAAATCTCAAATTGGGCATTTGAAATGCAATCGCAAATCGAAAATCGCAAATCGAAAATCTCCTTCATGCCAACGGCAAAAAGCTTTCCGGATTTTCCCATTCGCCCAGTTCGGATCGATACACCTTGCTCATGTCGATGACGATGTACCCGTCGGCGTCCCGGCTGATCGCGAATCGCTCCAACGGCCGCGGCGTGGGGCCTTCGAAGTTCACGCCGGTGATGTAATAACCCGAGCCGTGACACGGGCATTTGAATTTTGCTTCGGCACTGAGCCAATTCGGAATGCATCCGAGATGTGTGCACGTCGTCGAGAGGGCCATCAGCTTTTCTTCGGATGGCTGAAGGTTCACGACCCAGATTCCGATCGGTTTGAACTGCTCGTACACGCCCGGATTCTGGAAATCCGGGAGTCGCCCGACGCGGATCTGCTTTTTCGGTTCCTTCAGCACTTTTGGCCCGAAGAAATCCTGGAACATCGCGCCGAACGTCGCCGTGACGAACGCCAGCGCGCCCCATCCGATCGCCAGCGCGAAATTGAACTGGCGGCGCGACGTTTTCGTCGCCGAACCCGCCTTGGAGGCGATATCGCGCAGCCGCTGCCCCATCGACGGCGCCGGCTGATACGCACCGGCGATCGCGAGCATCGCCAGACGCTGATCGGGCGGCGCATCCTTGGGCAATTTCACCGCCCGGACGATCTCTTCCGCCTGGTTGATCTCCGGGCTTCGACGAATGCTGGAGGCGAGCCCCGCGCTGAGCGACGGGCTGATCTTGCTGGTCGAGAGCAGCGCCTGCATCTTCGGATCGGCCGGCGCCATCGACGTGGCGGCTTTAGCCGCCACGGGCCTCGCCGCGCCCGCCCCTGCCGCAGCCGGCTCGCCCGCGGGAAGATCCGCCCACGGCGCTTTGCCCGCTACCTCCACCGTCTCAAACTTGATGACATCGACCGGGCATCCCTCGGCGGCGGTTTGAATTGATGGAGTCAGCGGCTTAAGGAAATCCGCCTTCATCGCCGGCGGACGGATGATGCAGGTCTCTTCCTGCACGTCGAAGACTTCGGGACAGTCGTTCTCGCAGGAATCGCACACGATGCACCCGGGTGCGATCCAGACTTTCGTGACGACCTGGTACGTTTCCGCCATACGAAACACCAAACCGGAAAAGATGGGAGCGATGCGTCAACCGAATATTAGGAGGTTCGGCAGGCGTTCGCAACTGTATCCTGTAGCCGCGACGCCTGCGTCGCCTCCGCGTCTGTAAAAGAAGGCGACGCAGGCGTCGCAGCT
>DATAPK010000447.1:0-6739 GCA_036265245.1 Tepidisphaeraceae bacterium
GGGAATCTCTGACGCTTGGATGATCCCTCCAGCAAGTTCGTAAACGAAGCCAGGTTTCGTGATGGCGTGATCAAAGTCGTCCAGGCTCATTGCCGTCCCGTCAAAATCCGGGCCAATGAGCCGGCGTGAATGTTTGAGCATCTTTAACATCAATCGCTCCGTCGGATGTTGCATTATAACATTGGCAGCAACCTACAGCGGCAATTTTCTCGCCGTCGCGAGATAGTTGTCGTAATTCGCCCGAATCTCCGTCATCGAATCCCCGCCAAATTTCTCCAAAAACGCCCTCGCAATCTCAAACGCGATGACGTTCTCCATCACCACGCTGGCCGCTCCAATCGCGCTGATGTCTGATCGCTCCCAGCCCGCTTCGCTCGATTGTTTCGTATTCAAATCGATGCTCTTCAGCGGCTTGCCCAGCGTGCTGATCGGCTTCATCGCCCCGCGCACAACCACAGGCCTCCCATTCGTCATCCCACCTTCCAACCCGCCCGCATTATTCGTGCCGCGCACAAATCCCAGTGCAGGCGTATTCTTCTGCGACTCATCGAAACCAATCTCATCGTGAACTTTCGATCCCGGCAGACGCGCTGCATCAAAGCCGATCCCGAACTCCACCCCTTTGAACGCCTGAATCCCCACCACTGCCGCCGCAATGCGCGAATCCAGCCGCCCATTCCACGTCATGCAGCTCCCGATCCCAATCGGGCAGCCAAACACATGGGCCTCCACGATCCCGCCCGCCGTATCCTTCGCCATCTTCTGCTGGTTGATGAATTCCTTCATCTGCGCGTCTGCCTGCGCGTCAGGCGTATAAACCTCCGACGCATCGCGCGCCGCACGCAAAGCCGCAAGCGCTTCGGCCGAAAGCCCAGGGATAGCTATCCCTGGGTTTTGCAGATCATCCAGCGCCGCGATATGTGCTGTCGCTTCACCGACCGTGCGTACAAATCCAAACACCTCAATCCCAAACTCTTTCAGAAAGCACCGCGCCAGCGCCCCGGCAGCGACTCTCGCCGCCGTCTCCCGCGCACTCGCCCGCTCCAGCGTCTCCCGGCAATCGGTCGTCAGCCATTTCACCGAGCCCGCCAAGTCCGCATGCCCCGGCCTTGGTCGATGCAGCGGGGGGGTCGCCGCCAAATCATCCAGCCGCGAATCCTTATTCGGAATCATCATCGCAATCGGCGACGCGATCGTCTTGCTCAGCCGCACTCCCGACAGAAATTCCACCTGATCCGTCTCAATCTTCTGCCGCCCCCCGCGCCCATATCCCCCCTGACGTCGCCGCAGTTCGTTATTAATAAACTCCAGATCAACCGGCACGCCCGCAGGCATGCCCTCAACCAGCGTGATCAACGCCTTGCCATGCGATTCACCAGCGGTGCGATAGGACAACGTTGCCATAGATTACTTATCGTACACCAGCCGAATCTTTCTGTCCCGCGATCCAAATTGGCTTCGCAATTATAGTGGGAAACCACCCTTTATTGATGCAGGATCGCCCCCAAAATGGTTACCGATTACGCTTCTGTTAATGATCTTTCACTCACCGCCCAACAGTGGAGGCGATTTCGTTTTTATCGTCGATGCATGGTGATCGGCAGTATGGGATTTATTCTCGGCAGCTCACTCATTGTTGTGGCAATCAATACCATGAATGCCGCGAATATGGCCGGAACGATGCCACTAACCACCACGTTGTTCTTTATATTTGCTGCAGTGTTTGAAGCGACTTCGTGGGGATTAGGATTTTACGGGACAATTTTTGCGTCAACTTGGAAATGCCCGCGATGCCACGAATCTTATTCGCGAACATGGATAAATAACTGGCCGTGGCGAAATCATTATCCGCACTGTCATTTGCCATTTGGGTCTGAGTTGTGAAGTTCTCACATAGTGAGAGGATGCCCGGTCAATAGCTTGTACGCTTCCAAATACCGCTCCCGCGTCCCCTCCACCACATCCTCTGGCAATCTGGGCGCCGGCGGCGTTTTATTCCACGCCTGCTTCTCCAGCCAGTTCCTTACAAATTGCTTATCAAAGCTAGGCTGATCGTGTCCCGCCTCATATCCATCCAGCGGCCAAAATCGCGAACTGTCCGGCGTAAGAATCTCATCGATCAAAATGATCTTCCCATCAGGCAGCAAACCAAACTCAAATTTCGTATCCGCAATAATAATCCCTCGCGACAGCGCATACTCCGCCGCCAGCGTATAAAGTCGTAGCGTCCGCTCCCGAAGCTCATCCGCCACGCCAACACCAATCCGCGCGATCATCTGTTCATAATCAATATTGATGTCATGCCCCGATTCTTCCTTCGTCGCTGGCGTAAAGATCGCCGCCGGCAGCTTGTCACATTGCTTTAACCCCGCCGGCAGTTTGATCCCGCAAACCGTCTGTGATTCCCGATATTCCTTCCACCCAGATCCCGCCAGATATCCGCGCGCAACGCATTCAATCGGAATCACGCTCGCCTTCTTCACCAGCATCGATCGGCCTTCGATCTGATCCGCATAACCTCTCAATTCCGCCGGATAATCCGCCAGCCGAGTCGTGATGAGATGATTCTCAAACCCGCTGAACTTCGCAAACCAAAACAGCGAGATCGCCGTCAGAATCTTTCCCTTTCCCGGAATCCCATTCGGCATGATGCAATCAAACGCGCTGATGCGATCCGTCGCCACGATCAGCAGCGCATCCCCCACATCATAAACATCCCGCACTTTCCCCCGGCGTACCGGAAAGGGAAGCTTGGATTCCAAAAGAACATTTTCCATTCACCGGGAGATTACTGCGCACCGCCGATAGATCAAAACTGGACGGAAATATCGTAGCCACGAACGCGAGTCCGTGAACCCGAAATCCATACATTTGCGTACATGGCTACGATGGAAAGAGTTTGTTAAGATGCGGCCGCTCTATGGCTCTTTCGTTTGAAATTTATCGAGACGGGCAGCGAGTGAACGCGTTTTCGCCCGTCGGGGCGATCGCGATGGGGCCCGAGAGCGTGCCAATGCCCGGCCAGGTCGAGTTCCGCGACGGCCTGCTGCAAGTCACCCGAACCGAAGACGGCGCGGTCGGCCTTTCCTTGCTCTGGGAGATGGGGAAAATCGGCGCGTATTACATGGAAACCACGCGCCTCCCGCCGCGCGATAAGCCATATAACCTAAACGTCGAACTCTGCCGCGCCCGGCTGATGAAGATCGTCCAGAAGCAGGAAGACTGGAACCTGTTCGATTTCCCGCGCGCCGAAAAGTTCACCACCCGGTTTCGCGAAGCCCAGGCCATGTTTGCCGACGCGCTCGGCAAACTGCATATCCCCTCCGAAGCCGCCAAAATCGCCGACCAGGCGCTGGTGATCGCGGTCGAATTATCCGAGCAGCTCGCCGAGTTTCATGGCGATCTCCTCCTCAACCGCCGCCGCAGTTCCAACGCTTTCGTAAAGCACATCTTCGGCTGCCGCGTCGATTCCACCGTTCAAAATCAAAAATACAAAGACATCCTTTGCGATAATTTCGAGTACGCCGTCCTGCCGATGAGCTGGAAGCAGCTTCAGCCCGAAGAGGATGTCTTCAACACCGAGCCGCTCGATGAATGGATTGAGGTGCTCAGCCGCAAGCGCATCCCCATCATCGCCGGCCCGCTCATCAGCCTCCAGGAAAGCGAAATGCCCGACTGGATGTTCATCTGGGAACACGATTACGACACCCTGCGCGAGCTGGCTTATGAATTCGTCCAGAAAGTCGTGCAGCGCTATCGCAAGGCCGTCTCCATCTGGAACGTCGTCGGCGGCCTTCACGTCAATTCGCAATTCACCCTCAACTTCGAGCAGATCATCGAGCTGACTCGCCTGCTGGTCTCGCAGGTTAAAACGATTCTCCCCAACGCCCGCACCCTAGTCACGATCACGCAACCCTGGGGCGAATACCACGCCCGCGGCGTGACCGGCGTGCCGCCCATGCTTTATGCCGAAATGGTCGCCCAGGCCGGCGTGAATTTTGAAGCGTTCGGCCTCGAACTCGAACAAGGTGCCCTCGCCCCCGGCATGATCACCCGCGATATGTTTCAGATCAGCTCGATGCTCGATCGCTTCTCCACCATCGGCCGCCCCGTCTTCCTCACCGCCGTCGGCGCGCCCGATCGCAACACCCCCGATCCCAGCGACCGCAGCGACGGCAAGCTAGACCCCGGCCAGGCCGGCAGATGGCACAAACCCTGGGACAAAGCCCTCCAGGCCGAATGGGCCGAAGCCGTCTACAAACTCGCCCTCAGCAAGCCCTACGTCGAAAGCATCGCCTGGGCCAATCTCGCCGACATCAATCACACCATCCCCGGTGGCGGCCTCATGGACGACATGTTCCGCCCCAAACCCGCCTTCCAAAAAATCCAGGAACTCCGCAGCGAATTCTCCCGCACGAAAAAAGGATAAAAGCGGGTAATGTTTCGAGAAAAAATGACACCGAGCAATGACCAATGACACCGAGGAATGACCAATGACCAAACCCGAATGACCAATCAATGACCAATTGCCAATACCCAATTGAGTCATTGGACATTGGGATTTCATTGGTCATTCGGACTTGGTCATTGGTCATTCTTGGGCAACCCCATGTCTCTCCGCGATCATCTCCCCATCCCCTGGACCGCCTCTCAACGCGGCGTGATCCTCGTCATCCTCGCCGGCTTGCTCATCTACGGCTCAATCCGCTTCTATCTCAATCGCTCTTACGTTTCCGATCCCCAACCCACGACTCCTGCCCACGCCGCCGACCTCGCCGATCGCATCGACCCCAACACCGCCGACGCCCCAACACTCGCCGTCCTGCCCCTCATCGGCGAAAAGCGCGCCGCCGACATCGTCGCCTATCGCAAACGCTACACGGACGATCATCCCGGCCAACCCGCTTTCAAATCCCTCGAAGACCTGCTGAAAATCCGCGGCATCGGCGCCTCCACCATCGCGCAAATGCAGCCTTTCCTGATCTTCCCCACGAGCAGACCTTCATCCACTCAGCAGTAAAAATTATCCAAAAAATTCGCTCACCGCGCAAGAAAATCCCGGCAAGACATCTTCCCCGTCGATTTTGTCTGATTCATACAATTCCGAAACGCTCCCCTTGCTCGACCCACGTGGCCGATGAATGCGCACCGTCTTCGTCGGCGGATGCACCACCCAAACCAGCGGCACCCCCGCCTTCAAATACTCCGCCACCTTCTCCTCGATCTCGTAAGCCAAATCACCCGGCGAAATCACCTCCACCGCCAAATCCGGCGCAATCGGGCAATGCCCCTGTGGCGCTTTATCTCCCGGTAACCGCCCCGCGCGGATAAAACTCACATCCGGCTTGCGCACTTTGGTCGGTGCATCGGGAAAGCATTGATAGCTGGCGTCCGCCCCGAAAATCCGCCCGATTCGATGTTCCCTGACAAACATCCAAATCAACCCAAGAATCCTCGCCGCGATTTCACTCGACTCAAACCCCATATTACGCTCCACCAATTTCCCGTCCACCAGTTCATAATTCACGCTATCCGGAAGATTCAGCAATTCTTCCGGCGTTACCGTGACATTCGAAATCATCGTGGTCATATCCAATTCCTTCAGACGAAACGCTCTTTACAGTATATCATTGAGCCGGCTATTACCCATATAAATCCGCGGAGTTATTCATGGACCGTTTTGAAGTCGTCAGCCCCTTCCAACCCCAAGGCGATCAGCCGCAGGCGATCGACAAACTCGTCGCCGGCGTCCTCGAAGGCAAAAAATTCCAAACACTCATGGGCGTCACCGGCTCGGGCAAAACCTTCACGATGGCCCACACCGTCGCGCGCCTCAACAGGCCCACGCTGGTCATCAGCCACAACAAAACCCTCGCCGCACAGCTTTACGAAGAATTCAAAGAGCTTTTCCCCAACAACGCCGTCGGTTATTTCGTCAGTTATTACGATTACTATCAGCCCGAAGCCTACATCCCCCAGCGCGACATTTACATCGAAAAAGACGCCAGCCGAAACGACGACCTCGACCGCCTGCGGCTCAGCGCAACCAGCAACCTCGTCTCTCGCCGCGACGTCCTAATCGTCGCATCCGTCAGCTGCATCTTCGGCCTCGGCTCGCCCATCGAATATCAACGCTCCGTCCTCCCCATCCGCAAAGACGTCGAAACCGATCGCGATGAAATGCTCCGCAAGCTGATCGACCTGCAATACAGCCGAAACGACATCGACTTCAAACGCGCCACCTTCCGCGTGCGCGGCGATGTCGTCGAACTGCACCCCAGCTACGAAGAATTCGCCTACCGCATCGAATTCTTCGGCGATTCGATCACCAACATCGACATGATCAACCCCCTGACCGGCGAGCTGCTGCAAAGCATGGATCAGATTTTCATTTATCCCGCCGTCCACTACGTCATGCCCGAAGACCGCGTCGCCGGCGCGATCCAGGCCATCAAGGACGAACTCGAACATCAAGTCATGCACCTACGCGGCCAGGCCAAATTGCTGGAAGCCCAACGCCTCATCGCACGCACCAAATACGATCTCGAAATGATCGCCGAAGTCGGCTACTGCGGCGGGATCGAAAACTATTCCCGCCACCTCGACGGCCGCCAGCCCGGCGAAAAACCATACACGCTCATCGACTATTTCCCCAAGGATTTCCTGCTCGTCATCGACGAATCTCACGTCACGCTGCCGCAGATCAAGGCCATGTACAACGGCGACCGCCAGCGAAAAG
>DATAPK010000448.1:0-2214 GCA_036265245.1 Tepidisphaeraceae bacterium
CTGTGTCACCCAGGATAATCTTTGCCGGTTCGTCGGCCATATTGACTGCGAGATTACAAAAAGATTTTCTCCGCGTCGACTGCGCATGAACTCCCATCTTACGTCCCACAGATCGACAAAGCTTTGGATTGACCACTTGAACTGCTTGATGACACGATCTCGCCGGTGGCACTTCAACTGTTCAGAACGAAAAGTCCGGATCTTTTGATCGCCGAAGCGGCCGCGCCGGAGCGGCAAATGAAACGTACGCTCGGGCCGGTCGCGCTTACCGCCATCGGCATAGGCGCAGTTATTGGTGCCGGAATCTTCTCGCTGACGGGGACCGCGGCGGCGGGCCAGACATTTGCGTCCGGTCTAGAAACGCCGGTAATCAATTTTATTCAAGCGTGGCTCTCTGGAGCAGACGTCGTACTTGGTCGCGCGGGAGCAGGTCCCGCCATTGCCGCTTCCTTTATCGTGGCCGGCATCGCTTGCGCATTCGCGGCGTTTTGTTACGCCGAACTCGCGTCGATGATTCCGGTGTCAGGCTCTGCCTACACCTATTCGTATGCGACACTCGGCGAAATCGTAGCGTGGATCATCGGGTGGGATCTCATTTTGGAATATGCCGTGGGCAACATGGCCGTCGCCGTGAGCTGGTCGGGTTATTTCATTGAGCTGTGTGACAGCCTCTTTCATTTAAAATTTCCGCTATGGCTCGTGAACGACCATCAAACCGCCAGCGATTTGCTCGCCAAGGGAGGCGCGGCTTTGGAAGCTTATTCATCCACTACCTTGCCGGTTATTGCTGGCCACTCCATCGCATTCAATCTGCCGGCCTTGCTCATCGTCGCAGCTGTCACCGTCATTCTTGTTTACGGGATTCGAGAGAGCGCATACGCGAACACGACGATTGTGATCATTAAGACTGCCGTTGTTGTATTCGTCATTGCGTTTGGGGCATTCATGGTGAACCCGACGAACTGGCATCCGTTTCTGCCGCATGGTTTCCCTGGCCTGATGAGCGGCGCCGCCATCGTGTTCTTCGCGTTTATTGGCTTCGACGCAGTTTCGACGACGGCTGAAGAAACGCGTAATCCGAAGCGCGACATGCCGATCGGCATCATCGCGAGTCTCGTCATCTGCACGGTGCTGTACGTACTGATGGCGGCGGTGCTTACGGGAATGAAAAAGTACACTGTTTATACTGGCGATGCCGCCGCTGTTGCCACGGCTTTCGCGAGTAAACCGTGGGCGCAGGCGCTGGTAAGCGCGGGCGCGCTGGGAGGCACCACTTCGGTGCTGCTGGTGTTTCAGCTCGGGCAGCCGCGTATTTTCATGGCCATGGCCCGCGACGGCTTGCTGCCGGGATATTTCGCGAAAATTCATCCGCGCTTCCGCACACCGCACATCACTACCATTTGGACGGGAGTTGTAGTCGGTATTGTAGCGATGGTTACAAACATCGGCGAGCTCGCCGACCTGACGAATATCGGAACGCTCTTTGCATTTATTCTGGTTTGCCTCGGTGTAAACGTGCTGCGTCGCGTCGCACCTGAACGGCCGCGTCCATTTCGCGTGCCGTTCGTCCCGATCTTTCCCATCCTCGGCGTATTAATGTGCCTTGCACTAATGTTGAGTTTGCCGGTGATGACCTGGATTCGTTTTGTGGTCTGGCTGGCAATCGGGCTGCTGATCTATTTTCTGTACAGCGTGCGGCATAGCAAAATTCGCCACGGCGTCGATGTCGGGCCAAACGAAGATATTCCGCCGCCGCTGATCAAGACGTGAGCGGGTGGAACGCGTTGTCCTCAACGCGTTGGCAAAATTACTGCGACTTTCCAGCCTGACGTCTCCAGCGCCTTCGGCGAATATTTGCCATCGTCTTCAGGAGAAGCCGATCCACCTTGTTGAACTTTCACGCCGCCTGCTGCGCGTGGGAAACTCTATCATCAACTTCCAGCCAATCGAATGTTGTCGTCTTCTCCGGGTCGAGCCCTAGCTTCCTGGTTTGTTCGATAAAGAACTCTCGCTTCTCCAGATCATCGTGGAGGCTGCCCGCCTCGACCTTTTCGTTCCAGCGATTGATTTGCGCCGGTGTTTTCTTTTCGCCGCTTTGATTGAGCCACTCGATCATCTCCTGGTCACTCGCGCCCTGCTCGATTTGCGCTTTGAAATCCTCACCCTTCACGCCTTTGAAGCCAAACAACGTGTTATCGAGTGGACAATCAAAAT
>DATAPK010000449.1:0-3584 GCA_036265245.1 Tepidisphaeraceae bacterium
CTTTTGTGGTGTGCTGTTAAGCGAAGGGCTCGGCGAAGATGCTCGCGCGCGCCTCGAGGCGTTCGCGTCGACGACGGACGGCTTTAAACTAGCTGAGCTTGATTTCGAGCTTCGTGGGCCGGGAGATTTGTTCGGCACTCAGCAGCATGGATTGCCGCCGTTGCGAATTGCCGACTTGCGGCGAGATCAGGAAATGTTGAAGGATGCGCGCCGGGCGGCGGAGAGACTATTCGCGGCAGACCCGGGACTCAACAACTCGGAGCATCATCGACTGAGGCGACAGATGCTAACGCGCTACGGGCAGGCGCTGGAACTCGGCGACGTGGGGTGATGCCCTCGTTGGATCGACAATTCGATTGGTTTTTGGCCGTTTCATTTGGGATTGGTGGCTACGACTCAGAAATGTTGCGGGAAGCCGCTGGGGAAAAGTAGGATGGGCTCATTTTACGTGGCCGACCCGCTAGCGTACCGGTGAATTGGGGTCAAAACGTCGTGCATGTCACCGGCGTGTTCTATGAAGACCGCTCGCAACTCCTTATGGGGGATCGGCTTAGCTAAATATTACGGGTGGTGGAATGTCCTTTGGATTAGGCCGGTGCGACAACGGCCATCGCCAAGAAACTTACTTTTTTTCCATTTTTCTTGCCTTTTCGGACGAGTCGTTTAAGCTGATAATCTGGAAAGTATCTCGTTAACATTTTTGGGGGCGTTAGGCGTTCCCTTGTGTAGGCATTCTGTTGGCGTTTGGATTCGTGCGGATGTATCTTGTGGTGCGGCCGCTTCGTAACAAGCGTTGTTGAACGTTAGGAGTCTGCTAATGTCGGTGACATCTTATGAGTCGGTGTGTCTGAGTGTGCGCTCAGGATTTGCCACTGTGACACGGGCGGCCATAAAAAGGGGCGCTTTCTTATGTGTCGCGATTCTTTCATTCGCGGCAGTTCACCGCGTGATGGGCTCGACCATCAACTATCCTGATCCGCCGATGGGGAACACAGTTCTCTACACGGGCGTCAGTGAAACCTCGCTAACCGACGCGTTGCCGCTGTTTGGTTCACCGCACGTAAATGGCGATTCGATTGGTTTCAATCCAACTGGCTTCGGTGCATTTGCCGCGGGCGGATCGAACGATTTGACGGATGGCCAAATCGTTTTTAGCGTGACTGCGAAGCCCGGTCATGCCATCGCCAACATTAATTTCTCCGAAGCGGGCACGACATCGCTAACCGGTTTAGGTACTGATGTAACCCATACGGATGTGTCGGCGACTGGTCAGCTACTGATTAAGGCTGTGGACGGCGTCGGCATCAGCACGATTGCTATACCAATCCATTTGCTTTTCTCGCCGCCGACTTCTGCTCCTGGGGACCCAGTGGCGCCAAACGACCCGAATTTCGCGCCTGGGAATTACCCGGCTGGGACGAGTGGGACGTTTCGCCTGGTCTCGGATGGGCAGCTTAGCTCGGAGGCATGGAGCGGCGGCGAAGCGTTGAATATCAGCCAGATACTTACCAATCATGGAATTCCATTCGTATTGGGCGCCACGTGGGTCTCGGTGGATCTCGATAACGGGCTGACGGCCCAGTCAGAGGCAGGCACGATCGCGCTTATTGAGAAGAAGGATTTCGGTGGTTTGGCTGTGACCGTGAACATGCCGGGTCAGGGCGGCGGTCCCAATAGTCCTGAGCCGACTTCCCTGGTCCTCGCCGGGCTCGGTTTTGGTGGCCTGCTTTTGGGGCGACGATTTAAGCGATAGTCGTCGCAAGCGATTTTTTCGGGAATTTGGCAGTTTTATTTTTGGCGGAGGATTTCCCAAAATAATCCTTGCAACTGGATTAAAAGTCTGTATCTTGGAGAGGTGGGGTCGTGACTGCCCTTGGCGGTTAATTTTGTTTGAGTGTGGGAGCGGGTGCTGACGGCCAGCGTTGTGCACCGGGGCGTTCGAAAAAAACGGATTGGTGAGGGAGTCAGCTAATGAACCGGCGATCAATTGAGTTGCTAATTCAGCGCGCGAGCGCCAATTCACATTTCTTTACGAGCCGCATTTCTCGAAGGCTTGTAGGTGCGTTGTGCACAGTGCTACTTTTCGCGACCAGCCAATCGGTGCTTGCCGGTAGCATTACCTATCCGAATCCAGCGAACGGTTCGTTCGCTGGAAATACCGTTATCTATGGACCAGATTTCGGTCCGGCGGACCACGGTGTGACGGAGTCGTCGATTACGGACCCAGTGCCGCTGTTTGGTTCGCCGACGGTGACAGGTGATTCGATTAGTTTTACGCCAACCGGCTTCGGCACATTTGCGTCTGGCGGTAGCGTTGATGTGACAGACGGTCAGCTCGTCTTCAAGATTTTGGCCAAGCCGTCGTTCGTCATCAACAATGTAAGTTTCTCGGAAGCGGGTATCACCACGCTGTTTGGTAGCGGCACGGATATCACTCACACGGATGTTTCGGCCGACGGCATTCTGAATATCCTCCAAGTGGACGGCGTCGGGATTAACTCGATTCCGGTCCCGATTCATTTGCTGTTTACGCCGCTGACCACGGCTCCGCCGGCACGCCCCGGCGATCCCTTGGGAACGAGCGGTACGTTCCGGCTCGTCTCGGATGGTCCTCTCAGTTCCCAGGATTGGAACGGAAGCCAAGGAATTAGCCTGAATCAAGTGTTGATTGACCATGGCATCACCTTCACGCACGGTGTCACGCTACTCTCCGTCGATATGGACAACACCTTGATTGCCCAATCACAGTTGGGGACGATCGCTCTGATAGACAAGAAGTTCTTCGGCGGTTTGAGCATCACGGTGAACCAAGGTTCCGGCGGCGGACCGAACGGGCCAGAGCCCACGTCGCTTGTCCTGGCGTGCCTGGGATTCATTGGTGTTCTCGGTGCCCGTCGGCTGGGACGCTGATTCCTGCCTCGACGGTTAAATCTTAATCTCGCGGCTTGACGCAGTTTCTAGCCCCTCAGGGGGCGTCTGCGGAAAGTTTGTGAATAATTCGAAAGAATTTGTTTACACCCGCGATGCAATGCCTTATCATACCACCGTGGGAGCTACGCGGGTCCAAAGGGTGCGCGTCTTCTCATCAATTGGTGGCCGCGATTCGTGGTGGCAATTGATTTTGCGGCTCAAATGTCGAGATATCGCCGAAGGCGGCGGCAGTCTAACGAAGGTGGTAATGAGCAATGATTCAGAAGCTTTTCTCGGCTATTTCGCATGGTTGCGATGATTCATTTGCCTCAAGTGCAAAGAGCCCAAGACGCGTAGTCTCCGCAGCAATCATATCTCTGACAGTTGCTTTGTCTGGCGTGTTTCTGGCAATGAGCCAGGTCGCATTCGCCGGCAGCATCACTTACCCAAATCCAACGACCGGCTCATTCCCTGGGAATACGGTCATCTATGGTCCGGATCTTGGTCCTGCGGATCACGGGGTTACCGAATCTTCGATGACGGATGCTGTACCGCTCTATGGATCGCCAACTGTCACGGGCGATTCGATGAGCTTCACGCCGTCCGGCTTCGGCTCATTTTCTCAAAATGGCGGACTAGATATTACTGATGGCCAACTAGTTTTCAAGGTGCTC
>DATAPK010000450.1:0-6177 GCA_036265245.1 Tepidisphaeraceae bacterium
GAGGATGGCAACGCGTTTATTCCCGGCTATTACAATTTCAGCAGCGGCACATTTACATTGAACGGCGGGACGTTCACCGTTGCCAGGCCCAGCACGAGCACCCGGTATTTTCAGGACTCGCTGCAACCTGGCTTTGGGTCAAGCGCTTCCGGCACGATTACCGTCAACAACGGCACGTTGAACATTCTATGCGGGCTCGAGGTGGGCATCAGTGGCGACGGCTCTCTAAACGTCAATGGGGGGACCGTAATCGCGAACGGCTGGTTCACGTTCGCCCGTGGGCTGACGGCGGGTCAAGGCATCGGTTCAGGGACATTCAACCTGGCGGGCGGCACGGTGTACGTGCTGAAGAATGGAGGCACCGGAGACCAAGTCGGCCTGAGGCTGCTGCAATTGGCAGCCACCGCCACCGCGAACATCAGCGGCGGGACGTTCTACTGCTCGACGATTGCCCTTGGCAACAACGGAACCGGCGCCGGAACCGCGACGCTCAACGTCAGCGGCGGCACGATTTATTTGGGCAACGGCGGCGTGCAAAATCCCAATGCGAACGCCGCACAACAGAAGTTCATCAATATTTCCGGAGGAACTTTCCGGACGGTGAATCTGTTGCCGAATGCCAACGGCCAGGGCGGGCTGAGCACCGTCTCGACGGGCGGCACCAACTGGACATGGAGCGCCACCGGCTTACCGATCGTAAACCTGACCAACTCGCCGGGACCCGGCGTGGTGACCTTCGCTCCGGAAGCCACGCGAACAATCACGAACAACGCGGCGTGGGCCGGGCCAGGCGGAATGACCATTGCAGGCCCAGGCACGGTCATTTTCGGCACGACCAACGGCTATACGGGCGGTACGACGATTAGTGGTGGCACGCTGCAATTGAATGCGAGCCAACCGGCCTCAGTCATCAGTGGCCTGACCGTCAACAGCGGCGGTACTCTGGCGCTCTCTTCAGCCCAGACCAGCGCGCCACTTGGCGCGGCACTCAAGAGCGGCAGCACGCTGCTGATGAATAATAATGCGCAGATCGTTGATGCGACGCTTGCGTTGCCCAGCGGGGCGACCGTGGATTTCAATGCCGCTAACACGCAGTTTTTCAGCAACAACGTTTCCGGCGCGGGCAACGTCGTTTCCACGTTAGGAGCGAATGGCATCGAGATCGTTACCGGCAACCTCGCTCATACGGGCAGCACCATCCTCAGCAATGGCATCGTCGCGATAGGCGGCACCCTTAACAGCAGCACAAGCGTCATCGTGACCAATACGGGTACTCTCGCAGGCAATGGCACCATCGGCGCGCCCATCACGGTTGCTTCGGCCAACAATCCTGCGGCGACTCATTTGCGCATCGGGATCAGTCCCATGAATGTTCCCGATACCCTGACAGTGAACAATTTGACATTGGGCGCCGGGAGCGAGCTGGACGTGAAACTGGGCGCGAGCACGACGGTCGGTAGCGGAGTCAATGACTTGTTGGTCGTCCAGGGAAATCTGACAATAAATCCGAATTCGTTTCTGAATGTTTTGCCGATGCAGGGCCTGGCGGCGGGTACTTACGTAATCGTTACCTACACTGGCACCTTAACCGGACAATTTACGAACACCGTGGGCGGTTTGACGCGCTACGGGTTTTCGCTTGATTACAGTACGCCCGGGCAAATCAAGCTCAACGTCAGTGGCAGCAACGCGAATCTGGTTTGGGCGGGAACGAACACGACCTGGGACGTGCTGGGCGCCTTTAACTGGCTGAACGGCGTCGCGAGAGATACTTTCAAGGAGGGAGATGCGGTGACCTTCGATGATAGTGCGACTAACTTCAGCGTGGTTCTGAGCACGACGTTGTATCCAGCGTCGATCACCTTCAACGGCAATACGAACTGGTCAGTGACCGCATCGGGCAGTGGAAGAATTAGCGGCGGCACTGGGATTACCAAAAATGGCAATGGCACCGTGTTGCTCGCCGCCGGGCTGGGCCTCGCAAACGATTATACCGGTCCGGTAAATATCAACGGCGGCATTCTCAAAATGAACGGCGCGCTGAGCTTGGGCGCGACGAATGGCGCAACCACCGTGGCCTCAGGGGCGACGCTGGACCTAAACGGCCAAACGCCGAATGGCGAGCCGATGATCGTGCAAGGAACGGGCTTCGGCGGCACCAATGGCGCGATCAACAACTCGTCGGCCACAGCACCAAACCAGAGCGGCGGCCCGAGGGTCATCACGCTTACCGGAGATACGACCCTCAACGCGTCCGGAGCCCGGTGGGACCTGGGGGTTAACAGCCTGGGAGCCGCGGGCGGCTCTTTCGCCGGCAACGGTTTCAATCTGAC
Organism: Tepidisphaeraceae bacterium; assembly: GCA_036265245.1. Lineage (GTDB taxonomy): Bacteria > Planctomycetota > Phycisphaerae > Tepidisphaerales > Tepidisphaeraceae > DATAPK01. The sequence continues at coordinate 2,334 of DATAPK010000450.1, forward strand.
GAAGATTGGAGCAAATGACATCTGGATGCACGAGTTGGGGGACATCGGAGTGGGGGACATCCTGGTGAACCAGGGCACGCTTGGATTCCAGTACACTATCGGCATGGGGAACCCGGCCAAAACAATCACGGTAAACCCAGGCGCGTCATTGGGCATCTTCCACGCCGCTGCACCGCTAAGCAAGCAAGTCATACTCACCAATGGCGCGACCATCAACAGCAGCGGCGACGCGGGCACCAGTAACGTCCTTACTGGAGCGATTACTCTGTATGGGACAAATACGATCAACAACAACGCGTTTCCGCTCGCTTTGACCGGCGTGATCAGCGGAGCTGGCGGCTTCCAGAAGAGCGGGGCTGGCCCGCTTTACCTTTCAGCCGTCAATACATATTCGGCGTCCACATTTATTAACGGCGGCAGCGTCGTTTTGGGGCCAGGCGCCTCGATCGCCAATTCCGCAGTCATTTCTGTCGCCACCAACGCAGTCCTGGACGCGAACTTGCCAGGTAGTCTCACCATCGGCAACGGGAAGACACTTTCCGGCTCCGGTTCCGTCATCGGCAATGTTTCGGCAGGGGTCGGCTCGCAGATTGCGCCGGGGACAGCGACTGCCGCCGGCACGCTGACGCTTAACAACAACCTGACGCTTAACGGAGCCACCAACACGATCAAACTCAGCGGCGACCCGTTCACCATCGGCAGCGGTGTGAATGACTTGATTTCCGTCGCTGGTAACCTGACCGCCAGCGGAGTGTCGACGATTCAAATCAGTCCGCTGGGGATATTGAGTTCCGCCGGGTCCTACACGGTGATGCAATATTCAGGACCGGCACCGAGTGCTGCAAATTTCCATGTCACCTCGACGAGTTCCCGTTATAACGTAACTCTGGTGGATCCGGCCACGACCGCTCCTTTTATACAGATCAATATCACCGGAAACCCTGGTCTGCTGGTTTGGAAGGGAGGAGCGGCTACCAATGCCAACATTTGGAACAACTCAACCACGAACTGGCTGAACCTGAGCACCAGTTTGCGTGATGCTTACCTCGCCGGCGACAACGCAATCTTCGACGATACCGGCCTCACAAACGTCGTTAATCTGGCTACCACCGCCGCCGGTTTGATTTCCTTGTCGAACAACACCACCGCCTACACCTTCATCGGCAATGGATTGCTTACCGCCGCGCTGGATATGGAAGGCACAGGTTCACTGTGGGTGGGGCTGTCCAACGCGCCAGCTTTCTCGAGCATTACCGCCAACTCTGGCACGCTGATCTTTGACGTGCAGGGTGTCGCTGCATACACAAACTCTGCGACGATCAGTGACAATTTCGCCGGGCAGGGGACGATTCTCAAGGCTGGGACAAACACGCTGGTATTGGCCGCTGACAATTCGTCTTACACTGGCACAATTGTGGTCACTAACGGCATTCTCCAATATACGAATGTTAACGGTCTTGGCGCGGCCTCGGCTCCGCTTTATATGACCAACAACGGCACCCTCGACCTCACTGGCATCGCTCCAGGCGGCAAGAACATCAAGATCGCTGGCAATGGGTTTAACGGAAAGGGCGCCTTGATCAGCAGCTCTGGCAACCTTGTCAATAGTGGCACCACCAGTCTAACCCTTACAGGAGATGCCTCGATCGCGGCGTTAAATCGTTGGGACATAGTGGGAAGCACGTTCAATGCGAATGGGCATTCACTGACCGTACTTGGCCCCGGCGCCACACTGATTGAGATAGCCGGCGACGGTTCGCTCGCCGACATTCACGTCGTCGGGGGCCGTCTTGGTTTCCAGGGCACAGGGACGAGCATGGGCGATAGCAGCAAGACCTGCACGGTGGAATCCAACGCGGTGCTGACCTTTTTTAACGCCGGGACGCCGACGAAGAACCTGGTGCTCAATGGAAACGCGACCATTGACGCCGGTGGCACGGCCACCACGCTTAATGGCCCGGTGACATTGGTCGGCACTAATCTCTTCGGTCTGCGCGTGGACCTCCATATCGGCGGCGGGGTCACGGGCGCGGGCAGCCTGGTTGCAGGCGACAGTCCTGTAGGCGCCGGCAGTGGCAACCTGTATTTAGACGGCAATAATACCTATACCGGCTCGACGATTATCAATAGTGGCCATGCGATTATTGTCGGGACCAGTTCCTCGCTGGGGGCCAGTTCAATGATCCAGGTCAACGGCGGCGGGACACTGGATGTTTCCGCGCCAGCGTCCTTTACCCTTGGCGCCGGCCAGACCCTCATCGGCAGCGGGACGGTCACCGGGGCGGTCGTCCTGGCGAGTGGCGCAACGCTTGCGGCGGGCTTTCCGGATAACAACACTTACACGCTGACAATCAATGGCGCTCTCACTTTCCAACCGGGTAGCACCAATGTTGTGCGTGTGAATAAGGGCGTGGCTGTCGCAAATGACACCGTGGCCGGTTTGACCTCGGTCAACATGGGCGGCACGCTAGTCGTCACCAGCGTTGGCAACCCGCTTAGCGGGGGCGATGCGATTCAGGTCTTCACCGCCTCAAGCGGTTATATTGGCAATTTCGCCAACATTATTCCACTCGCCCCAGGCGCTGGTTTGACATGGGACTCCAGCACCATCAACACCGACGGGAAGTTGCGGGTGCTCAGTACCGGCCCACCCACAAACCCGACCAACATCGTCGCATCGGTTTCCGGCAATCAATTGACCTTGTCCTGGCCGTCGAGCTACACCGGTTGGACGTTACAGGGCCAGACCAATGCTCCGGGCATCGGCGTGACCACCAATTGGCAGGATGTACCGGGATCAATTACGACGAACCGCGTCATTCTGCCAATCGACCCGGCCGACGGCTCCGCGTTCTTCCGAATGATCCTGAAATAGGCTATTGTGAACCTGTATGGAGACTGAAGCCAAGGTGTATGGATCGCGGCGAGGCGTGAAGCCGCAACGCTATGCGTTCACCCTGATTGAATTGCTGGTGGTGATTGCCATTATCGCCATTCTGGCGGCAATGCTTTTGCCCGCGCTCGCCAAGGCCAAAGCGGCAGCTTTACGTACGCAATGTTTGAGTCAGCAAAAGCAGATCGGGCTGGCGGTGCATATGTATGCCAACGACTTCCAGGATTACGCGGTTTATCCGAACTGGGGCATCAATAATCCAGGCTGGCTTTATACCGCAAACCCACCCGGCAGCGGCCCGCCGCCGTGGCCTAATCCCAATCCGCCGCCCGCCGATCCCAATGCCGGTTATACGGGCGGCCTGCTCGCAGATTTTATCAGCAGGAACTGGGCTATTTTCCGCTGTCCGGCCGACCCCACGAACTCGGCTAGCTGGTCAGGCCGGCTCAACCGCCTATCGACCTACGTCATGCAGGGCGCGGTTCTGGGTTACCGCCCGACGCCACCTCTGGGGCAAAAGACTCACAAGCTGCCGCTAATGAAGTCGGATGCTTACATGATGTGGGAGCCCGCCGATAAGCCCGGCTCCTATAATGACGGATCGAGCAACCCCGACGCCAATGAGGGACCCAGCACACGCCACAAGATCGGCTGCATCATTACGTGTTATGACGGCCATTCTCAATTGCTGAAGTTCACTACGTTCATGAGCCAGGTCAATCAGAAGCCCGGACTGGGCTGGTGCGATCCGGACAGTCCAACCGGCGACGGCGTCGGTTGCAGCCTGCACTAGCATTTGCGAATCAGCTTCCGCGAATCGCTCTAGCCGTAAGGTCTGAGGTTCCATTCCTCGACCAACTCGGCGGGAATTTCCTCTAAAAAGCGCGATGCCTGCTGCCGCTCGCCTCCGCCACCAGGCATGGTCCGAATTAACGGATAGCTGAGATAAAG
>DATAPK010000451.1:0-1816 GCA_036265245.1 Tepidisphaeraceae bacterium
CTGGAGTAGCTGGAGACCAGCGATTGCTGGTCTGGCGTTATGCGGGGCGATGTTGGGGGCGGGCGGCTGCAGTGAGGCGCCCCCGGTCAGTTCTGGTTCGGGAGATCAGTATTCTCAATACGTGATGTCGCTTTACAACCAGCCCGCCGTTTCGCGCGGGCCGCGTACGATCGAATTTCCAATCAATGTGGCGGCAGCCGAAGTCGGGCAGACCTCAGCCCAAGCTGATGTCCTGGCAAGTTTGCGTAACGCCCGGGGACTTTTTGAACGAGTCGATTCGCTGCCGGCCAATGTCATTGACCCATCGGCAACGGGAGGCCGCGATCCCGTTCAAAGGCTTCAGAGCCTGGCACGCGATCAGGGCGCCGACTATCTGTTGATTTTTGGCGCGAACGTAAACACCCGCACAACACTCAATGGATTGTCCGCGATTGATCTCACGATCGTCGGTGCATTTGTGCCGGTTACGCGAACGATCGACGCGACGGCACACGCATCAGCCTCGCTCATCGACGTGCGGACCGGAACTGTCGTGCTCAGCACGGGAGCCGACGCGACTGAAACCGTCGGCACCAGCGCCGTGACGGAAAGCAGCGACGTTGCCAGGGTTTCAGCGGTTGCCCGGAAAAAATCGCTGGATAGCCTTGCCGATCAGCTCATCGCATCGGCCAAACGCCGTTCCGACGAACAGGCACCGTTCGACGATCCAAAACCGACTGCCCGCGCCGCATCCGCACGAACCACGGAGAAATAATCATGCGACAACGATTCACTTTTGCCGCCGGCGCGCTGGCGGCGGTGGTTTGTTTTTTCCTTTCGCCGGCCCGCGGCGCAGGCTTGATGGTAAGCGACACCGGTAATCTGCTGGATATCGAGCAGCACGATGTTCGCGTCACGATTAATAATGGAATCGCCGTCACGCGGGTGACGCAGGTATTCCGCAACGCCGAGCCGCAAACCGTCGAGGCACTCTATACATTCCCCGTTCCGGCCAACGCCTCGGTCGCCGGCTTCACAATGTGGATCAATGGCAGGGAGATGATTGGCGAGGCGGTTGAGAAGCGGGCCGCCCGCGAAATCTACGCTCATGCCAAAAGCGAAAACCATAGTCCCGGGATCCTCGAGCAATCCGACTACCGCACGTTCGAGTTGCGTATCTTTCCAATTCCCGCCAATGGCACGCAAAAGATTCAGGTCACCTATTACCAGGAGATTGACGGCGATGGCCAATGGACGACCTATGTCTATCCTCTGGCGAGCAATGCCCGACAGATCGTTAACAGCAGGGTAAGCAAGTCTTTTTCGCTGACGGCGGACATCAAATCAATGTCCACAATTGCAGAAGTCCGCAGCGCAAGTCATCCGGCGACAATGCAATCGACACGATTCGCCCCAACCTATGCCCGCGCTACGATTTCCGCCGCCTCCGCTTCGCTGGATCGCGATGTAGTGCTCACATTTCGCACCGAAAATACCGAGACCGGCGCGCGGCTGTTGGCGTCAACACCGGCGGGCTCGGATGGATTCTTCTGCTTGATGCTCAATGCCGGGCCGGAACTGCAGCCGGCAGACGTTGGAATGGACTACGTCTTTCTGCTGGATATTTCCGGGAGCATGCGCGACGACGACAAGATCGGGCAGTCGCGCGGAACGCTGGGAGCCCTGGTTGAGATGCTGGGGAAGAGCGATCGTTTCGATGTGATGGCATTCAATACCGACTCGACGGCCGCTTTTGGGCAACTGAACGATGCCGACGATTCGCACAAGGCCGCGGCGGCCGAGTTCCTCAATTCGCGCCGCGCTCGCGGCGGAACGA
>DATAPK010000452.1:0-2867 GCA_036265245.1 Tepidisphaeraceae bacterium
CCAAACCGATAGCAGCCACAGACGCCGGTGTCTGAGGTACTCCGAAGACCCGGATGTTCCCGCGATCAATCCGCCTCTTCGGAATACCTCAGAGATGGAATCTGAATTTTAAAACGATTTGTAGTTAGTGAGAAACCGAAAGAGGTGCACTCGCGTCGCGTGAAATATTAACACTCGACGACGCGATCCGATCCCGCCCCTGCTCCTTCGCCACATACAGCGCCCGATCCGCCAGCGCCACCAGTTGATCCGCCCCGTTGGGATGGTCCAGCTTGATCGTGCTCACCCCCACCGACATCGACACCCCCACCGTCCGCGAAAGAATCCTCGCCGACGCCTGCTTAAACTCCGCACGGATACGATCGCAAACCAGCGTCGCCTGCTCGATCCCCGCGTGCGGCACGAGGATCACAAATTCATCCCCGCCATACCGCGCCGCGATATCCATGCTGCGCAGGTTCGAATGAATGATCTTCCCCGCCGCCATCAGCAGCGCATCGCCGATCTGATGCCCAAACCCATCGTTCAACTGCTTGAACCCATCCATGTCGATCATGATGCAGGCCAAATCCTTCTCAAATCGATACGCCTCGGCGAAAAGCTGCTCGATCACCCTCGCGAAGTGCCGGCGGTTATATAACCCCGTCAGCGGATCAGTCGCCGCCATCTCTTCCACGCGCTTAAGCGATTCCTCAAGCTGCGAATTCTTCTCTCGCACTTCCGCCAGCGCCCCCATCAATTCGGCGCGCAGCGATTCGTTCTCGCGTTTCACTTTCGCGACCGTCAGGTTCTTCTCGACGACCAGCGGGATCGTGAACATATAATCGCCGACTTTCACAATGTAGTCGGTCGCCCCTTTGCGGATTGCTTCAGCCGCGATATGCCCCACGTTTTCCCCCGTCACCATAATCACCGGCGTGCTGCACCGCTGCTGCACCGCCTCCAGAATCTGCATCCCCGTGCTGTCCGGCAGATTGTAATCCGACAGGATCAGGTCAAACGAATCCAGATCCTGCGATAGCGCCTCCGCCCGCGAGCCGACGCCGACTACCGTCACCGGCTTGAAATGATCCTCAAGGGTTTCACGGATCAACTCGCGTTGATCTTCGTCGTCTTCGATGATGAGAATTTTGATTCGATCCACGCTCTTAATCTTCCCGCCGGCGTTGGTTTTCGCCGTGCAATTGGATGTACGATCCAACTCTCCGTCCGACAAATTCGTTCGTCCCGATTTCAAATCGGGGTCACACTGTGGACTTTAACGCCCTTAACGCCTGCACAATTCAGCCGCCAAATGATGCTCCGGATGCTGATGAATCGTCAGCCAATATGTCGTGCTGGCCAGGACGGTCCGTAAAAATTGCTCGGCGTTGGCCGGCTTGAGGGTATAGCTATTGGCCCCCAATTCCGCCGCCTGCCGCATCTGCTCTTCCCCGCAGACACCCGTCATCATCACCACCGGAATGTCTCGCAGCATCGGATCGCTCTTAATTTGGCGAAGCGTTTCCAGCCCATCCATGCCGGGCATCTCAATGTCCAGATAAATCAGCCCCGGGCGCGGCGCCGCCGCGTGCGTCCCTTTTCGCCGCAGGAATTGCAACGCCTCCAGCCCGTTCGACGTCTCATGCACGTCGTTGCTCACCTTGCACGCCGAGATCGCATCGCGAATCAGCATCCGGCAATCCGGATCGTCATCCACCAGCAGAATCGTGATGGGCGTGTCATCGCGCTTGATCACAAAGTTGCCGCCGTCCGCGTTCTTATTTAAAGCCACCATACGTCTCTCCTGCTAACACCCTCTGAATTTAATTCATCACCAGTTCCGATTGATTGGCCTTGTTCACCGGCAAAAATCTCGCGTTGATCGTGAACCGAAACACGCTCCCCTCGCCAAGCTCGCTTTCCACCCAGATCTTGCCGTTATACGTTTCAATAATGCTCTTCACGCTCGCCAGCCCCACGCCCTTGCCCGCTGTATTTTGCGTCTGCGGATTTCGTCCCCTCCGGAAGACGAAAAACACCTTGTCCAGATCGTCCGGGTCGATGCCCACCCCCGTGTCGCGCACATAAAATTCAACTTCGGTCAGTTTTGTCTGGCAGCCAATATGAATTTCCCGTTTCGCCCCGTCCCCCATGTATTTAATCGCATTATCGACCAGATTCTGAAACACCTGCCGCAGCCGCGACCGCTCGCAAACCAACACCGGCATCGGCGTGTCGATCACCATCTCAATCCCGCGCCCCTTCAGATCGCTTTCAAACACCCCCTTCAAATCCGTCACGATCTCTTGAATATTCGCCGGCTCCAGCTTCAATCGCCGCGTCTTGATGCGCGACAGTTCCAGCAGTTCGCCGATTAGATCGGTTTCGATCTCCACATTCTTCTGAATTCGCTCCAGCCGATGAACGATGTCCTCGTCAAATTTCTCGCGATGCTTCATCAGCAGCATCGTCGCCATGCCCGAAATATTCCGCAGCGGCGCATTCAGGTCATGCGAGACAGCGCGAAGGAAATCTTCCTTCTCCGCAATCTCCGCGCTCAGCCGCTGATTGGCCGTCTCCAACTGGCCCGTTCGATGCTCAATCTTCTTTTCCAGATCCTTATTGGCTTCTGAAAGCTGGTGATTCACGAACGCCAAATCCTGCTGCTGCGTTCGCACCCAGATCACCATGTCGTTAAACGCCCGCGCCAGCGTCCCAATGATGTCAGGCCGATGAATCGCAACCTGCGTCTCCAGATCCCCGCCCGTGATTTTCCGTGTCGCGTCCACAAGCTGCCGAATCGGCTGAAAGATTCGATGCACAAGTGCCATCGCCAGCGGCAGGCTGAACAAAACCACCAGGCAGCTCGCCCCGATCACCATGAC
>DATAPK010000453.1:0-6091 GCA_036265245.1 Tepidisphaeraceae bacterium
CAGCAGGGCGGCGCACAAGGCAAGGGTCCACCAATTCTGCGGCGCTGCTTCGGACGTGGCATCGATTGTCATGGACCAGAGAAAAATCGTCGATTCGGAGTAAAAGATCAAGGCTTGGCGGATTCAGACAGGGCTCGACGAACCGAAGCAGCGTCGGCGTCGGTCCATTGATACAGATAAATGCTGCCGCCCAGCACGGCCAGGGGCGTGCGCTGTCTTAACATCAGCATTTTTTCACGAAGCTCATCTGGATAATAGATGCCCTGAAGATTACTCGCGCTGATGGCCAGCACGCCGGGCTGATCCAAATGCCCCAAAGGCTGCGGGCTATAGGGATAACCGCCGAAGAGGTTGATGTATTTGATGCCGTAGTAAGCCGGATCGCTCATCCCAAAATAGAGAAGGTACAACCGCTGGTTGGCGTGATTCTGTTGCCACTTTGCGAGTTGGGGCAGGTCTTGGCCCCAGTCGATGTTGGAATCTCCCAGCAATTCGAGGCCGCCTCGTTCACCTCCGCAGGCGAGGTTGAAAAAGGGGATGTAATCCGGCCAGGCGCTTGCGGATTCTACAGTCAGACCTGTCATCAACAGAACAATCAGGATACGCGCGCTTGTTGAGCCTTTGGCAAACCAGCGTGCCGCGGCGGTCGCCATTGCCAGATAAATGAATGGGTAGATCGGCAGGATGTGACGAATACCGATGTTGGTGTTGGTATTCATGGCAGTTAGGCCATAAATCGCGATGGGCAGCGCCAGGCAGCAGACTGTCCAAGGCGTTATCGAATCAGCGGGCGATTCATCCGATGCTCCGGATCGTTTCGAAAGCTGTCTTACACCCCATCTTCCACCTAGCAACGCGGCCAGCGCCAATGTCGCTAGCGGAGTCTTGAAGAGCATCGCAAGAGGAAAGTAATACCACCAGCCCGTTTGAGAATATTGCCCTATCAAAAAAGCGCGGCGGCGAACCGTCATGATGTGTGTGTGTAGAAATCCAAATGACCATGCGTGTGGCAAAAGATGGCGATCGTCAATCCAATAAATCAATTGTGCGGTGGGCGACAGCGGATGGGCGAAGACTTCCTGCTGCGTTGGATAGAGATGCTGTGGATCGGCGGCGATCATCTCGTTGCCCGTTGCGTAGAAGCTGTACCATGCACGATCAAACACAACTAATTGATCGGGTGACATCGAATATCGGCATCGATAAACCAGCCAGATTGCACCCCATGACGATAGGGCGACGGTAATCAAAATGGGCACGGCGATCATCATCCGTGTCAGGCGCGTTGCAAAGGCGTGCCTGAAAACAATCCACGGAGTTGGCAACAGGGCGCGAAAGAGAAGCATGACGACCAGCAAAGGTCCGACGAGCAGCCCGGAGAATTTCACGTTTACTGCCGTCGCGCATGCCAGGGCAATTGAAATACCGCTCAGCAATGTGCCGCGCTGTCCAAATAGCCAGACGCTATACATCAGCCACAGCATGATCAGGGAAAAGAGCTCATCATTTTTCACCAGCGGGCCGTGAGCGAGAAAGTTGGGGTCAAACGAAAACAGCGCCGCCGCCAGGATCGCAGCGCTCCAGCCGCCAAGCCGATAGCTCCATCGCGTCAGCAATATCCCCAGCACCACGGCGATTGCCAGAAAGACCCAACGGGCTCGATCGATATAGGCAACCCGCGAATCAGCACTTGGCTCATCGGCGCGCGGCGAACGGAACATCATCTTTATGATGAAATCACTTTGGGCGGCATGGTTCTGAAGAATTTGCTCGAAACTGGGATCGTGGAGATCCACGGGAAAATCGGCTTTGCTCTGTGGAATGGTCGCGAGCAGTGGAAAGAGTGCCGGGTCTTCCGTGTCCACCCGGTAATCTCCATACCACCGAATGACGTGACCGGCGCCGGCGTGCAGCGGTTCGTCTGAAGTCGGCGATTTAGTCCACGCGGCGGAGTAAGCCAATGCTGCAAAGATCGCCAGCAGCCCCGCGCACGCGGTGGCCGGGCGCCACGAAATGCGCGACTTGTCCACCATCGCATCCATCAGAATGCAAAGTCGTCGAATCGCAATGAAAGATCAAGGCTGGGAAGTGCTCGGTGGGTGGTCCTGCTCATCCGCCGCATCAGCGGCCGTCCATTCATAAAGATAGATGCTGCCGCCGAGCACAGTGAGGGGCTGGCGACGACGTAACCGGTGTATTTTGATTTGCAACTCATTGGAAACAGAGATCCCCTGTAAAATCGAGGCGCTGACGGCAAGAATCCCTGGACGATCCATGCGCCGTATAGGAAGCGGGCTGTAATCATATCCACCATCCACATTGATGTAATCGATTCCGAAAAAAGTCGGGTCGGCCGTTCCGAAATACATGAGATAAAGCGGAACATCGGGATGCTTTTGCTGCCATTGCGAGAGCAAGGGTAGATCTTGTCCCCAATCAAGATTGGAGTCGCCAAGCAGCCCGATGCCGCCTCGTGCGCCGCCACAGGCGATGTTGAAGAAGGAAATATAATCGGGCCACGCAAGAACAGATTCGCATGTCAACCCGATCAGCAGGATCGAAGTCAGCACAACCACTGCACGGCCGCGTTTTTCGATCCATCGCGCCAATGCTGTCGCCATCAGAATGTAAAAGAACGGATACAACGGCAACACATGCCGCACGCCGATCGCCAGATTGCTTTGCATCGCAGAGAAACCGTAGATCGCGATGGGCAGCCAGAGGCAGATCATGGTCCATCGACTATTCCAGGAATTATCAAGCGACTGGCGTGACCGCGCAGTTCGCCATGCTCCGCGCCCCAGCAGGATCGCCGCAAGCAACAAGGTGGCCAGAGGCGTTTTAAAAAGCATTGCGCACGGGAAGTAATACCATGGGCCGATGTCAGAGACCTTCCCCATCAGATAAGTTGTACGAAGGAGAGTCGAAAAACGGGTGTAGAGTAGGCCATTAGTCCACGCCTCCGGGAGAAGGTGGTGATCGTCAATCCAGAGGATGATGCGGACAAAAGACGAGGGTGGAAGAGGTGCAACTGAATTATTTTCCTTCTGATTGGATGGGTTTTGCGTCATCACCGCTTTGCGGTATCCAATCGCTTTCACAGCTATTGTGCGATCGGAATGCAGTGTTGGATCAGGAGTCATGGAATAACGAAAACCATAGGCAGCCCAAATCCCACCCCAGCAAAACAATCCCGTGAATATGCAGACTGAAACTGCAATCAGAAGTCGATGCATTCTGCCGGTCAGTGGATAAGTGAGAACCTGCCATGTCCATGACATCAGCGCGCGCACGCTCAAGGCGGCGACTAGAAAAACGCCGGCAAGAGGCCCGGAGAATTTAACGCCGACAGCCAGCGCACACGCCAGACAAATATGGGTTAGCGAGAGCCAGTTTGCGCGCCGCCCAAAACTCCAGATGGAATACATTAGCCAAAGCATCGCAAGCGCCATCGGCACGTCATTTTTCACGATGGAACTGTGAGCCAGGAAATTGGGATCAAATGCGAAGAGGAGCGTTGCAATCAGCGCTGCCTTTGCGCCGGCGAGTTTATAACTCCACCATGCCAGCAGCGCGCCCAGCAGCAGGCCGATGAATGTGAAGACTGCCCGGGCGCGGTTGACATATGCCCAGCCATCATAAACGACGCGCTCACCGGCCTGATCGGAAGCCGGTTCCAGGGTGCGATATAAAATCTGAATGGAGTACGCCCATTGCTCGAAACGGTTTTTGACGATCTCCCGTAGCCATGGATCGTCACGTTTAATGCCTAAATCGTTTTGTCTCTGCAGAATCGTAGTGAGGAATCCAAACAGGGGCGGGTTGTCGTCATCGATACGATAATCATCCGCCCAACGGATTAGATAACCACCCACAACATGCACGGATTCGTCAATAGTAGGTGATTTCTGCAGGGCGGCGGAATAGCTCATCGCCGCGAAAATCGCCAGCAACAACGCACAGATGATCACCGGATTCCAACGCGTGCGCGACTTGTCGGCCGCCGTATTCATCTGCCTGCAAACTCGTCGAAGTGGCTTGAAAGATCAAGGCTGAGAGGTTGGGTGGGATTGCTCGCGCGCGGCGGCTGCATCCGCCGGAGTCCACTCATACAAATAGATGCTGCCGCCCAGCACATCCAGCGGTTTGCGCTTCTGAAACGCCTGCATCCAGTTCCGCGTTGAACCGGTGAAATAAATCCCCTGCAAATCCGATGCACTGATGGCGATCACGCCGGGCTTATCCATGCGTTCAATTTGCAGCGGGCTGTAAATATAGCCGCCGGCAACGTTCGTATAGTTAATGCCGTAATATGCGGGATCGGCCAGCCCAAAATAAACCAGATATAGCCGCGTGTTTGGATGCTCCTTTGCCCAATCCGCCAGGATCGGCAGATCTTGCCCCCAATCCAGGTTGGAATCGCCAAGCAGACGAATCCCGCCGCGCGTCCCGCCACAAGCGATATTGAAAAAGGGAATGTAATCCGGCCAGGCAAGAACCGATTCGGAGGCTAGTCCGATTACAAGCACACTTGCCAGCACAACGATTGCCCGGCCGCGCATCTCAATCCAGCGAGCTAAGGCAGTCGCCATCAGGATGTAAATAAACGGATAGATCGGCAGCACGTGTCGCACGCCGATCGCCAGGTTGCTTCGCATCGCCGAAAAACCGTAGATGACAATCGGAATCCATAAACAGATCATGGCCCAGCGATCATTCCACTGATCGGCGGATTGTTCGCGCCGTCGAATCGTCCGCCAAACTCCCCGCGCGAGCAGAATTGCGACGAGAATCAGCACGGCAAGCGGCGTCTTGAACAACATCGCGCAGGGAAAATAATACCATTTTCCCACATCCGAGATGTTTCCCAGGAGATAGGTTCCACGCTGAAGCGTTGACTGATAGGTGAATAAAAACCCGTTGGTCCACGCCTCCGGAAGAAGATGATGATCATCCACCCAAACAAGCAGGCGAACGAATGATGGCATCGCGTCGAGTGGCATTTGCGAATCAACCGTTTGCCCATTGAGCGTCGCCTCGCGTCCGGCGATGATCTGAAGAAGCTCCGCCCGATTAAAATGCACTGAGGGATCAGGCGTCATCGAATATCGAAAGCGGTAAACAGTCCAGATGGCCGCCCAAGACAACAAAAATGAGAAGATGCACACTGCCAGAACAATAATGGCTCGACGCCATTTGCCCGCCAGCTTATTTCCTGGAATAGGCCAATCTAACGGCAGCGCCGCACGACCCAGCAGCGCCACCGGAACAAATATCCCAAAAAGCACCCCAGAAAACTTGATATTGACGGCCAACGCGCAAGCGGCAGCGATGCCGAACAAGCTTAACCAGCTCATGCGTTTCCCGAATCTCCAGACAGAATACATCGCTCCAAGCATGAGCAGCGCCAGTGGCACATCGTTTTTTACGATCGAGCTGTGAGCCAGGAAATTAGGATCGAAAGTAAAGAGCAACGTCGCGATCAGCGCCGCCTTGGCGCCGGCCAATTGATAGCTCCACCAGGCAATCAGCCCCCCCAGCAATACGCCGATGATGGTAAAGACCACGCGGGAGCGGTTGATATACGCGCCTCCTGCATAGACGGTCACCTGGCCCATCTCATCGGGCTTGGTTTGAGGCGTCCGAAACATAATTTGAACGGCATACGGAAGCTGTTTGAATCGATCCAGGATCAGATCGGTAAGCATCGGATCGCTTTTATCAACCCCAAGATCGCTTTCCTTTTGCGGAAGGGTTGTGAGCCATCCGAATAATGCGGGGTCTTCGGTGTCGACGCGATAATCCCCCAGCCAGCGGATCAAATAGCCGCCGACCACATGCTCCGGCTCATCAAACGTCGGCGATTTCTGGAGGATGGCCGAATAACTCATCGCCGCGAAAATTGCCAACAGGATCACGCACAGCAAAAGAGTCGGGCGAAATTGCGGTCGCCGGGGGGTGGCGCTGTCGGCAGCCATGCTTGATCCCAGCCTCTTCGATCCAATTGCCAAGATCAAGCGGCTTGCAACAAGGGCTTCAGGTTACGACGATGTTCAAAATTGCGTATGGCACTTCTGCTGGACATCAACAC
>DATAPK010000454.1:0-2124 GCA_036265245.1 Tepidisphaeraceae bacterium
GCGGCCGAAGCAATAGCGGGGGTTCGGCATCATGTGGCGCTGTCAGTGGTGGGGACGGATGGATTGCAGGAGAGCGGATACTTCCGCGCGAAGCTGGCGCAGGAACGCCTGATCGAGGCGGGCGGAATTCCGTACACGATCGTGCGCGCGACGCAGTTCTTCGAATTCATCGGCGGGATTGCGCAGCAGGCCACCCAGGGGCAGGTGGTGACGCTGCCGCCGGCGTTGATGCAGCCGATGTCGGCGGACGATGTGGCGGCGGCGATGGCGCACTATGCGGTTGGGCCGGCGCTGAACAAGACTGTCGAAATCGCCGGGCCGGAAGCGCTGGGCATTGATGCGGCGGCGCGGAAGTTCCTGGCCGCCACCGGCGACGCGCGGCAAGTGGTGAGCGACGCCAAAGCGCCCTATTACGGCGTGAAAGTGAGCGAAAGATCGCTCATGCCCGGCAACGCCGATCGGCTCGGGCCCACGCGCTTGGATGATTGGCTTCGCCAGAATGCGAAGGCCGGGGCGGTTACGGTGTGAATCAAAATGGCAACGGAGAAATGAGACCGGAACTAGGGAACAGGTTGATTTTGGATTTTGGAATGCGGGCTTTGGATTGGAAATGCGTCTTGTTTTCCGATGCCTGCGTCGCCATTGATTTTCAATCAAGAGCGGAGGCGACGCAGGGTCACCTCCCATGAGTACATGGGATCCCGCGGCTACAGAAATGACCACATGCGTTTGCCCTGTCTTCACTGGCTGGTGGCGGGTGTCAGGAAAGAGGTTTGGGACGGAGTCTGATACATTGAGTGACAAGCTTATGATCAACACGCGAACGGGATTGGCGTTATTGGCGATTTGCTGGATTCAATTGGCGAAGGGTGAAGATGCGCCTCGCGTGCCGGCGCTACCGCAGATACCGGAGGGGGTGTTGAAGATTACGGATCATGGCGCTGTTGCGGATGAGAAGACGGATAACGCCAAAGCGATTCAGGAGACGATCGACGCGGCGGTGAAGGCGGGTGGAGGCGTGGTGGAAGTGCCGGCGGGTGAGTATCTGGCGGGGCCTTTCAGGTTGGACAGCGAAATCAATCTGCATCTGGATGCGGGGGCGACGCTGAAGATGCTGCCGATCGATCGATATCCCGGCGGCACGCGGAACCCGCAGGCGTTTATCACCGGGCGCGGGCTGCACGATGTGGTGATCAGCGGCGAGGGGACGATTGATGGGGAGGGGGCGCCGTGGTGGCCGCTGGTGAGGTCGAGACCGGGGATTCAGCGGCCGCGCATGATCGCCTTGAGTGGATGCGACAAGATTTTGATCGAGAAGGTGAGATTGCAGAACTCGCCGATGTTTCACATCGCCATCAGCGGGCACTCAACGAATGTCACTGTGCGCGGCGTGACGATTCGCGCTCCGGCTTCGACGGATCCGGTCAATCCCAGCCATAACACGGACGCTTGCGATGTGTCGGGGTCGCACGTGCTGATCGAGGATTGTGATGTGAGCGTGGGCGATGACAATTTTACGTGCGGCGGGGGGACGTCGGATGTGCACATTAGGCACTGCACGTACGGCAACGGGCATGGCGTTTCCATCGGCAGTCCGACGTCGGGCGGGGTTTCGGATATCACGGTGGAAGACTGCACGTTTACCGATACGGATTGTGGCATTCGTATTAAATCGGATCGCGGCAGAGGTGGGGTTGTGCAGCGCATGACGTATCGCAATTTGAAGATGACCAATGTCGGCTTTCCGATTTTGATTTACGGATCGTATGCGGCGAACGAAAGGGAGTATCGCGATCTGACCAATCTCACGCCTGCGATTGCGACGACGTATCCGTCGAGGCCGATGTCGGATCGCACGCCTGTCTTCAAGGACATCACCTTCACGAACATCACGGCGACGGCGGCGGCGGGTCATCGGGCGGGGCTGATCTGGGGACTGCCCGAGGCGCCGGCGAGTAACATCGTGTTGCAGAACGTGAGCATCAAGGCGGACAAACCGATGGGAATCTACAGCGCGCAGGGTGTGAAATTGGTTGGGTGCAAGATCGTGACGCCTGAGGGAGAGAACAAGCTGTCGACGGTGGATGCGGAGGTTACGGTTTCGCCATGAACAATGGCTGCTGT
>DATAPK010000455.1:0-12875 GCA_036265245.1 Tepidisphaeraceae bacterium
TGGCAAAACAAAATCTGCCTGCACATGATCCGCCATCTCCCACGCCTGCTCCGGCGTCGCATGGGCTGCGATAAAAGGGTTGTAAGCGCCGATCCCGATGATCGCGAGATCGACTTTGCCGATATCGCGGAAATGTTCGCCAAAGGCCGTATCCCCGCCAAACAGAATGCGACGTTTCCCGCCATCAATCACATAAGAATTAAACCCGCGATGCTTATCGAAAAATGTTCTGGCGCCCCAATGCTTCACGGGATGGGCCAAAATCTTCAAATCACCGAGTGAAAAAGTTTCGCCCCATCGCAATTCACGAATTCGTCGAAACCCCAGATCGCGCACCAGATCGCCGGTGTGATGCGCCACGACGATCGGGATATTTTTATCCAGCTTGGCGAGAGTGGGGCGGTCCAGGTGATCGAAATGCGCATGCGATGAAAGAATCAGATCGAGCTTGGGCAACTGCCGCACCGAGAGCGCCGCCGCGAAATATCGTCGAGGGCCGCCCGTGACCAACCCCAGCCCTATGCCAATCCGATTCGACATCACCGGATCGGTGATGATGTTCATGCCGCCGATGCGCAGCAGAATTGTTGCATGCCCGATCCAAACCGCCGCCAGTTCGTGCTTCTCCCACGCACTTAAATCCGGCGTTAACGGAGATTTTCGAGGCGGATAAAGCGAATCAAACATCCGCATCCGCCCGCGCCCGCGGCCCAGAAAATCCGCCGCCTGCAACGTCAGCGGCCGCTGCTTCGCCCAATCTGCATAACGACGCCAGCTCATACTCGGATTCTATCTCCCCGTTAGCCGGATCGCTTGCGACGCGTTTCTTTGACAGCGAAAAATATCCCCCATCACTTGCCACTCTCCGCAACCAATTTTTCCGCCAGCACCCGCTTCAATACTTTCCCCGTCGGCGATCGCGGCAGATCAGGCACCACAAAAATCTCCCGCGGCATCTTCCATTGCGCCAATCCCTGCTCGCGGCAAAAATCCCTCAATTCATCCGGCGTCGCCGATTGATTCTCCTTGAAAATCACAAACGCCACGACCACTTCACCGCGAGATGGATCTTTCTTCCCCAGCACCGCGGCATCGCCCACCGCCGCATGTCGCATCAACACATCCTCAATCTCGCGCGGCGAAGCTTTCTCACCGGCGACGATAATCAATTCTTTCTTCCGCCCGGTGATGTATAAAAATCCATCCTCATCGAATCGCCCCAGATCGCCCGTCTTAAAATATCGATCGCTCGTCAGCGCCGCCGCCGTTTCGTTCGGCAGATTCAAATATCCCTTCATAATCATCGGCCCCTTCACCCAAATCTCGCCGCTTTGCGTTGCCGCCACCGCATTCCCATCATCATTCACCAGCTTAAAAACCGCCCCCGGGACCGGCTTGCCCACGCTGCCGGGGCGATTTTCCTGCGGGATATTCAACGCCACCACCGGGCTCGTCTCGCTCAATCCATAACCTTCCAGCAGCGTCACGCCAAAGCGATCCTTGAACCCCACGCGCACCGCCTCCGAAAGCGGTTCGCCGCCACTGATCATCGCGTAAACGTTTTTGAAATCCTCCGGCTTGGCGTCTTTGAGCCGCAAAATCGCCCCATACATGCTCGGCACGCCGAACATCATCGACGCCCCTTGCTCGCGAATCGCCTTCAGCGCCGCCATCGCCGAGAATCGCGACATATAAATCACCATCGCCCCCAATTGGATCGGCGCCAGCATCATCGCCGTCATGCCGAAGCTGTGAAAAAGCGGAATCACCCCTAGAAATCGATGTTCATGTTGCAGCCGCGCATGCTCGATCGCCGCATCGACATCGCTCTGCAAATTCCCATAAGTCAGCATCACTCCTTTAGGCAATCCACTCGTCCCACTGGTGTAAATGACAACGGCTAAATCATCCGCCCCCCTCCCAGGCATTTTCGGCGAGCCCGCTTCAGCGGGCGGGTGCGGGACATGAAGCGCACTCAAATCAATCACCTTCAACCCCGAACCACTCACCCGCGGCGCCAACTGCGGAATCGTCAACACCGTATCAATCCCACTGTCTTTGATAATGTGTGCCAGTTCCTTATCGCCGAGCAGATAGTTGATCAGCACCGCACACTTGCCAGCCAGCAGCGTTCCGTAGAAACTGCCGACAAATCCCGCGGCGGGCGGAATGAGCAAACCAACGTTGGCCGCCTGCGTTTGCTGTGCGATGTGCGCCGCCAGCCCCGTCGCCATCGCCGCCAGTTGCCGATAGCTGTATCGACCCTTGTCGTCGGTAATTGCAATTTCATCAGGTCGTTTGGCGGCGTGGGCAAACAGCGGTTCAATCAGCATAGGATTGACTAACATAATCCAAGAGGCACGGATGCGAAATAGAAATCACAAATCCTTCACCTCCCAAAGCATTTCGTGTAGCCCGCGAGCTTGCTCGGGGTTCCTCCTAATCCTGTCCGTAGTTTTCTTCACCGGCTGCAATGCAGACAACACAACCAAGGAAAATCTGACGGCGGGATACCAGGCGCTGGATGCGCGCCAATTCGACGAAGCAATGCAACACGCCAACCAGCAATTGCAGCAATCCCCTTCCGGCCCCGGCTCTGCCGAGGCGCTCTATCTCAAGGGCCGCGCATTAGAGCAAAACACAGTCGCCCCCGATCAAGTGAAATCCACCCGTCAAGCCGCCCGCGACGCCTACCAGAAGGCCCTCCAGCAAGACCCTGCCCCCGATCTCCAACGCCTGCTCCACGCGGGCATCGCCAACACCTCTTATTTTCTCGACGATTACACCACCGCACTTGAAGAGTGGTCGGCGGCCTATCCGAGCTTCGACGACCCCATCGTCAGAAGCTTCATGCTCTATCGCATCGGCCTTTGCCAGCAGCGTCTCGGGCAATTCGCCCAGGCAGATCAAACCTTCGCCAATGTCCAGCAGCAATATCCCGGCACCGACGCCGCCACGCGCTCCCACGAGCACCAGGGCTTCCACAGCTTCACCTTGCAGCTTGCCACCTTCGCCAACTCCAGAACCGCCGACAACACCCTCGATGCCCTGCGCCGCCAAGGCATGATGCCCACCAAAGCCGTCAACGCCCAAGGCAACACCGTCGTCTCCATCGGCCCCATTCCCAGCTATCAACAAGCCCTCGATCTGAAAACCCGCTTCCTCCCCGCTTATCCTCAAGCGATCATTTTGCCCTGACATGCGGACGGGTAGAATGTCTCACCGGCATAGTCACTTCAGTGACTATGTCTTCAAGACTCAAAGCGGTCACTTGTTCCGATCGATGTGAATCATTTGAACCCACCCCCCGTCATCCTCGACACCATCCGCGCCGCCCGCCAGCGCATCGCCTCCGCCATCTATCGCAGCCCCTGTCCTTATTCCCTGAGCCTGAGTCGATTGTGCGATGCCCAAATCTATTGCAAGCTCGACCATCTCCAATTAACCGGCAGCTTCAAAGAGCGCGGCGCGAGAAACAAGCTGCTCCTGCTTTCCGATGAAGCCAAACGCGCCGGCGTGATCGCCGCTTCTGCCGGGAATCATGCGCTGGGATTAGCCTACCATGGCCAGCTCCTGAAAATCCCCGTAACGGTTGTCATGCCCAAATGGGCGCCCCTCGTAAAACTCAGCAACTGCCGCTCCCTCGGCGCCAACGTGATTCTCCACGGCGAAAGCTACGACGAAGCCAAAAAACACGCCACCGATCTATCACAGCAAAAAAACCTCACCTACATCCCCGGCTTCGACGATCCCGACATCATTGCAGGCCAGGGCACGATGGGCCTGGAGATTCTCGAAGATGTACCCGATGTCGATGCCGTCATCGTCCCCATCGGCGGCGGCGGTCTGATCGCCGGCATCGCCACCGCCATCAAATCCTCCAAGCCCAATGTCCGCGTCATCGGCGTCGAGCCACGCAACGCCCCAACTATGCACGAATCCCTTCGCGTCGGCCACGTCGTCCACATCGACACCCAGCCTACACTCGCCGATGGCCTGGCCGTCGCCGAAGCCGGCAAATTATGCTTCGAGATCGTTCGCGATCGCGTCGACAACGTGATTCTTGTCGATGAAGCCCAGATCGCGCTCTCGGTTTTGCGTCTGCTCGAATTGGAAAAAACCGTCGTCGAAGGCGCCGGCGGCGTCCCCCTCGCTGCCGCGATGGATAAGTCTCTTGGCCTTTCCGGAAAGAAAATCGTCCTCTGTCTCAGTGGCGGCAACATCGACCTGACCTTAATCAGCCGGGTCATCGAGCGTGGCCTGGCCACCGACGGCCGCCTCTGCCGCATCGTCGTCCGCATGAGCGATCGCCCCGGCTCGCTGGCCAAACTCGCCAAGATCATCGCCGCCACCGGCGCCAGCGTAAAAGACATCCGCCACGAGCGCAACTTCGCCCCCGCCGACGTGGGCTCCGTCCAGGTCATCTGCATTCTGGAAACCCGCGACAAAGCCCACATCGACGAGGTCGGCATTGCATTGCAAAAAGAAGGAATTGAATTCCGCGATGCCTCCAGCCTGGCATAGAACAGAGAACCCAATCGTGTAGCCGGCGAGCATGCTCGCCGTTTCGCCGCTCCCACGGCAAACAAGCTGGCAAAATCGCACTGGTCTAACAATTGGCTGTCCGATCTCAGATCTCTGGCTTCTGACTTCCGGAAGTTTCACGCGTAACGATTCTTAGAGTTGACAGCCGCAATAAAAATTATATAGTGTACGCTAACATTTTATTATCAGGATGCCCGCCATGAAAAAAGCACTTCTTTTGCTGTTCATCGTCAGCCTGATCATTTATCCCGCGAACACTCTGGCCGAGGATTCTTTCTTCGCCGTTCCTGTCCGCGACCTTCGGATTACAAAAGGGACACTTCCTCCGCCGACGACCGAGCCGACAGCGTGGAACTGGAACCTTGCCCAGGAGATACGTCCTTATGCTGTTATCGATGGGGGGGAGGCGTACGTCAGCGGGGCGGAAGGGGATGTCTGGCAAAGAGCCAAAACTGGAGCCAACCTTGTATTGTGTGTGCGCGCGACTGCCGGCAAAGCCGTGAGCGGAAAAATCTATCTGCCCAGGGCGGATTACAATGGAATGAGCGGCGCAAGCTTCGTTATTCCAGCCGATCAGGCTAACTCCGATGCCCGACAGAAATTCTATCAGGCGCAGCTTTCAAACTACGAGCAGTTGATCAATCTGCAATCTCCCGGAGCGGCGTGGTTCTGTTTCCGGGCGGATGAAGCCGAAAAAGCATTGGACAAAATTGCCGGCCCATCCAATACCCGTACGCCGCGACCCACGCGCGGCAGCGACGTCGAAGAAACCTACGCGCTGTTCACCGGTGGACGTGCCGTTGCGGAGAATCTTCAACTCGACCGAGCAATCGCGGCTACGAAAAACGAGCAGCCAACAATCGACATCTCATCCATTCACGGCCTGAATGCCGCTGAAATCGATTGGAAGCCGCTCATCAAAGATTTGCATCCGCAGGCCGATCCCCTGGCTGAAATCATCCCCGCCGACCAGCACGCCATCCTCTTTCCAACATTCAATGCGTTCATGACCGTGCTCGACACCGCCGACGCGCAGGGCACGCCCGTTCTCCAACTCGTCGAGCCCCGAAGTGAAGACGCCGGGACGAAAGCGCGATATCAGCGCCAACTGGGGCTCGATCTCAGCGCCCTGTCAAAGCTGCTCGGGCCGGCAATGGTCGATTCGATGGCAATCACCGGATCGGACCCCTATCTGCGCGTCGGATCGGATGTCGCCATCCTGTTCCAGACCAAGCAGCCCGACGTGCTGCGGAATCTGCTTCAAGCAAAAATCTTGCTTAGCGCCGGCAAGGCCAACCGTGAAACAGGCAACGCCGAAGGATTGCAATACACCAGCTTCAAGAGCGAAGATGGCACGCTCCGTTCATATCTCGCCTCCATCGATAGCGCCGTCATCGTCACCAACTCGCCTGCACAACTCGCGATTCTTGCGCGCGTGATCGCGAAGAAGTCGCCGGCATTAACGTCGGCCCCAGAATACACCTATTTCCGCAATCGTTATCCCTGCGGCGATGAGAACGAATCGGCGATGATCATACTCACCGACGCAACCATTCGCCGATGGTGCAGCCCCCGCTGGCGCGTTGCCGACTCGCGCCGCACCCGCGCAGCCGCCATTATGAGCGATCTGCAGGCCCGCAACACTGACGCCCTGATCAACGGCACCTCGCCGCAATTCGATCCCTCTCAACTTCCTCAGAGCCTGGGGAAAATCACCTTCAATAAACAACGCGTCCAATCCAGCGTCTATGGCTCGCTCGACTTCATGACTCCCATCAGTGAATTGCCGATCGACCATGTTACGCAGAGTGAAAAAGAAGCCTATGAACGCTGGCGCGATGACTATCAGGATTATTGGCGGTGGGCGTTCGATCCGATCGCGGCGAAGCTCACCGTGAACGACAGGCAATTATCGCTGGATCTCAGCGTTATTCCGCTAATCGCCGGAAGCGATTACAGCACGCTGATCAATCTCACCAAAGGCGAAAGCCTCGAACCCGACGCCGGCGATCCCCACCCGGATCTGATGCACTGGGTTATTGCGCTCAATCGAAAATCCGAGGAGATGCAGTCGGCCGGCAACTTCCTCAACGGCGCGATGCCGAGTTTCAATCCCGACCCGCTCTCCTGGCTCGGCCATGCCGCCGCAATTTACGCCGACGATGATCCCTTCTGGGCAGAACTGCTAAAACAAAAACCAGAACAGGTCGAGAATTTCATGGAGCAGTCACTCTACCGCCTGCCGGTTGGGCTCTATGTCCAGAGCGATAGCCCGCTGAAGCTCACATTGTTCCTGACTGCCATGCGTGCGCTCGTCGAACAAAGCGCGCCGCAAATGACCGAATGGCAGGCACTGAAGCACGCCGATCGCGCCTATGTGAAGATCACCCCCTCAACTCAGGCGGCAAAAGAACAAAAGGAACTGGAGCATCTCTCCATCTATTATGCCGCCACGCCAAAGGCGCTGATTATTTCCTTCAACGAAAGCGTGATTCAGCGCGCCCTGGATCGCGAAGTGGCCAGCACGCAACCAGCCACCACGCAACCCGCGGCCCCCTGGCTCGGCAGCAGCGCCGCCATGCGTGTTCAGCGGCAAATGGTCGACATCCTGCAGCACGGCCTGGCCGAGCAGTTCAGCCAGACCCTTCGTAATCGCTCCTGGAGCAATCTGCAGATCCTCAACGAATATAAACGTCGCTATCCCAACGAAGATCCGGTCAAGCTCCACCAGCGCCTCTGGGCCACCACCCTCACCTGCCCGGCCGGCGGAACCTACGTCTGGAATGAACAGGATCAGACCATGGAGTCCACCATTTTCGGCAGCCCCACGACTCCAAAGGAACCAAATCATCTGCCAACGCTGCTCGATAACTTCAGCGGATTAGATGCGGGAATCACATTCCAAGACAACGGACTACGAGCCCGCGCGAACCTGGAGCGGGCTAAGTGACAGCGCGGCAGAAGTTTATCGAAACCGCGCCGTTCGTTAGATATCGTCCCATGAAAGTATTGGTTGTCTGTGTCGCAGAATTAGCTAACGCGATCAGCAGCCCCCGGCCTCACGCCCTGCAAAGCGGTCCGGCGATATGCCGCTGGGGTGATGCTAGTGACGTTACGGAAGGTGCGAATAAAGTTCTGGTAAGCACTGAAGCCGCAGCGTGCGGCGATTTCGTCGAGACTGATTTCAGGCTGGTTCAGTAATCTTCGCGCTGCGTCGATGCGAACGCGGATGATTTCATCGTGCGGTGTGCGGCCAAGGGTGCGCTGGAATTGCCGTTCGAGCCAGCGCCTTCCCACCGGCACGTGCCGCAGCACATCCGGCACGCCGCAGGGATCGCAGGCGTGCTCGCGAATGTAACGAATCGCTTCGGCCACATCGACATCATTCAGCGCCAAGACGTCGGTGCTCTGGCGCTGCACAACTCCGAGGGGGGCGAGCAGGATATAACGATCTTTTTTACTGATTGATTTTCCAGAAAGAATCTGATCGAGCATGCGCGCCGCCAGATAACCCATGCGGCTATAGTCGGCTTCGACACTGGAGAGCGGCGGCCAGGCGCTTTCGCATAGCAGGTCGTCATTGTTCACGCCGACAATGGCGACGTGCTCGGGCACGCCGATGCCGGCGTCGAGACAGCTTGCTGCCAGGTCGTGGGCAACCGCATCATCCGCAGTGAAGATTCCAATCGGCTTTGGCAATGCGTGCAGCCACTTGATGAGCTGTGGGCGATGCGCGTGCGTCATCCAGGTTAATCCCTCAGGCCAATGCACCGGTGAAGCCTGGCATTTGTGTCCATGCTGTGCCAGCGCCTTACGAAATCCGGCGAATCGTTTGTTTGCCACGTTCTGCACGATGGGCGAAGTTCCATAAAATCCAAAATGCTCCAGCCGTCGATCCAGCAAGTGTTGAGCTGCCATTTCGCCGGCAGCTTCATCATCCAGAGCAATGACCGGAGAGCGATCGGGATTGGCACTGCCGGAGCAGAAGATAATGTGGGGGCATTTGCGTCGGACGCGATTGAAGACATCGGTCGTGGCGCCAGCGAGGATAGCGCCGTCGCATCGCGGGAAGTATTGTCGTGATTCGGCCGCACGCCAGATGTCTTCATGAAGCTCCCAGCGACGCTGAAGATTGGCATAGCGCATGACCCCGCGCAGCACAGCACGGCCGTAGCTGGAGACTCCATCCACGATCACGCCTACAAGGGGCCGGGAATTTGAGGTCGGAAGACGTTGTCGCAAAGTGATTGAATGATAACGCAAAAAGAGGTCTCGTGGCAAATTGCGGGTGGTAGACTTGTCAATCTATAGGGCGATTATAGAGGTTGGTGATTGGGGGCCAGCGCGGAGAGGGTGAGCGTCGCACTGTTTCCGATCGCTCATCATGAGGAGACGAAATGAACAAACACGGAGCAGCCATATCGCGCGCCAAACATGGCCGTTCGTCCCTGAGCATTGGATTATTGGTACTCCTGGCCCGTTGTTTGGGAGCAGTCGCAGGGTTGGGACTCTTTGTCGTGTCTCCGCGCGCCGACGCCGCTGTTTTTCAGTGGTCCGCCGTCGTCGATGATGTCACGTCGAACGAAACAAAAGATCATCCCAGGGCATTTCTTTGGATCCCGGAGAACTGTCAGCGCGTGCGGGCAGTAGTCATTGCCGATCAAAATATGGAAGAGGAGCAACTATTTCAGGACCCGGAATTTCGCAAAGCACTAAGCGATCTTGGCTTTGCGGAAGTCTGGGTGGTGCCGGCGATGGGTCGATCGGGCGAAAGGATTGAGAAGTTGCTAAATGCCCTGGGCGAGCAATCGGGCTATGAGGAACTTGAATTTGCACCGCTCGTACCAACCGGGCATTCGGCCACGGATGGATACGGCTATGC
This sequence comes from Tepidisphaeraceae bacterium, assembly GCA_036265245.1. Lineage (GTDB taxonomy): Bacteria > Planctomycetota > Phycisphaerae > Tepidisphaerales > Tepidisphaeraceae > DATAPK01. Next base: position 9,428 of record DATAPK010000455.1, read on the forward strand.
TTTGGCGGCATGGAATCCCGAGCGTGTGCTTGCCGTGCTTTCTCTTAGCGGTGCCTGGCCAATACGCGGGCAGGCTGTCGGCAAAAACTTTGACATGGTGCCGTGTCTGACCACTAAGGGCGAATACGAGATCCAGGGGAGCCTCGAAAAGGGGTGGTATGCCGGGCTTAAGGGAGATTACCTTCAGGCGCATCCGTATGCTGCTTTCAGCCACGTTGTGGAACCGGGCGATGGCCACTTCAGCACGTCGAAGGAAAAAATCGCGTTGATCAATCTCTTTCTTCGCAAGGCGGCTCATTATCGCCTTCCGGCAGAGATGCCTGCCAGCGGTCCGGTGACACTGAAGCCAATCGATGCGAAAGCGACCGGCTGCTGCTATGAGGTGTGGCACGTGAACGATCCCCCATCGGTCCCGGCAGCGCCGGTGGCTGAGTTTCAAGGGAAGAAGGATCATTATTGGGCATTTGACGAAGAGATGGCAAAGGCGATTGAGCAGTTTCAAGGCAGGTTTAAAAATCAGACTGCTGTGTTGCTGGCTTACAAGCAGGCGAATGGTTTTACCGCACCAACGCCAGATCACAGTATGGTTCACCTGAAATTTGAACCGATCGAAGACGGGATGACCTTCAAACTATCCGGCGGTTTTTGGGATAACGTTCCGGCCACCAAAGATGGGAAGAGAGCAGAATGGCAAGGGTGGCTTGGCGAAGGCGTTCGCGATATCAAGCAGAACGATCCCCTTCCACATCCGCAGGGCGAAGAAAATCTATTGTCGATCATCCCCTATTGCGGGCCGGTGGCGCAATTAGCGCCTGAAACGTTTGCGATCCGCTTTAATCGGATTGGCACGATGAATCCCAAGCGATCCAATGACCCGTATTTCATGCTCACCTATGCTGGGGATGGAACGTACAAAAAAATGGTGCAGCAGGCAGAGTTGCGTTTCCCGCTCAACAATACCAGGGGAATACCTCAAACGATTGGTTTTCCAAAAATTCCAGATCAGAAAGCCGGATCAACGATGGCGTCGATCAAACTGAAGGCGACCTCCAGCGCGAATGTTCCTGTTTACTATTATGTCCGTGAGGGGCCTGCGGAAGTTGATGATAGCGGTACGCTGACCTTCGCCCACATCCCGCCACGCGCCAAATATCCCGTTCAGGTGACAGTGGTCGCCTGGCAGTGGGGACGGTCGACCGAGCCAATGATGCAATCGGCCATACCAGTGGAACAGACGTTCTCGATTGACGCCATGACAGCCCGCTGAATTGGAAGTCTTATGATCTCTCGAATTCAGCCGGTCATTACGAGTTTTCTGCGGCCTTGATTATGAAAACAATAATGGGGTGGATCGAAAGAGTTATCGCGTCGTGAAGCGATTTAAGGAATAAAACATTCGTTGCCGACATTTGATCTTCCTTATGTTGTTGCTTGCAGTTTCTGCTCGCGGGGCGGATACGCGTATTGAATCCCCTGACGGAAAAGTGGCGATCGAATTTCTGCTTCAAGATAAAAATGCCGGCGCTCCGGCTTATCGCATTCAATACAATGGCAAACCCATAGTCGAAGAGTCACGGCTTGGTTTCGAGCCGGACTTTATCGGCGGATTTCAAATCACCGGATGTGTCACTCGCACGCAAAAAGGCGAATGGGAAAATGCATTCGGCGAACGTCGAAAGGTTCCCGACAACTATATGGAGATGATAGTCGATCTGAAGCACACATCGGGAAAACTGCTCCAGGTTATTTTCCGGGCCTATAACGAAGGCGCCGCGCTTCGCTACGCATTTCCATCTCAGGAAACGAAGGAGTTTAAATTTGCCGGCGAACACACGGAGTTTCGATTTCCCAAAGGAACATGGGGGTATGAGGAGCATGGCACCGAAGGAGACTATCGCCGCGCAAAGATCGAAGACATTCGCCCCTGGTGTGAACGGCCGCTGACGGTCGAATATGCCAGTGGTCAGTTCGCGACGCTGATGGAAGCTGACAACGAACGGTATCCGCGCATGTTGCTCTCTCCACTTTCGGATAGTCCCGGTGCGCTGACCAGCAGTCTGGGCGGAGCAACTTCGAATACGACTCGCGGCGGGCGCAGTGACGGCAGCATTGCGATTACCGCTGGCGGGGTTACCCCATGGAGAGCCTTCATCGTCGGTGAAAAGCCCGGCGACCTTTTGGAACGGAATTACCTCTTGCTTAACCTGAATCCGCCAAGCGAGATCAAGGACACATCGTGGATCAAGCCCGGCAAAGCCATGCGGGACGCTGCGCTTTCAACGGCGAGTGCAAAGGCAATTGTCGATCTCGCGCCAAAGCTCGGACTGGACTATGTCGGCTTTGATTGGCATTGGTATGGGAATGATGATGCCGGTGATGCGACACAGGTTCGCAAGGCCGGCCTGGATATCAAAGAAGTCGCCGCGTACGCCAAAGCACATGGCTTGAAGGTCTGCGTTTACGTTGACGGGCGGCAAGTGAAGCAGCAAGCGGATGTGCTTTTCCCGCTATTCAAAAAAGAGTGGGGCGTTGATGCAGTCAAGATCGGGTTTGTTGCAGTTGGGCCTCAGGTTGAAACGAGCTGGATCACAGATGTGATTGACCTTGCAGCCAAGAATCAAATCATGCTCGACATTCATGATGGTTACCGCAGCACCGGGAACAATCGCACCTATCCCAATCTGCTGACCGTTGAAGGCATTCAAGGCAACGAACACCATCCTACCCCTGAGCATAACTGCTGCCTGCCGTTCACGCGCTATGTGGGTGGGTCTGGTGATTACACGGTTTGCTATCTGGATAAACGGGATCAAACCACGCATGCTCATCAACTGGCAATGGGTGTTGTTTCGTTCAGCCCATTGCAATGGCTCTACTGGTACGATCGCCCTCAGCAATATCAGGAAGTTCCGCCGGAAATGGAAATGTGGGTTCACATGCCCACAGTTTGGGATGAGACAAAAGTGATCGACGGAAAGATCGGCGAATACGCATCGATTGCCCGGCGGCATGGCGACGAATGGTTTGTCGGCACAATCAACAATACTCAGCCGCGCGAACTCGATCTGCCACTGGGCTTTTTATCTGCGGGCCAGAAATATCTGGCGCATGTTTATTCCGACGATGATACGACGACATCGGCAACGCATGTGCGTTGCGAAGTTGTTCCCGTTGATTCGACAACCAAATTACATGCCACGCTGAAAGCTGGTGGCGGACAAGCAGTTTGGATTCAGGACGCGAAATGAAGAGATTGCGCGCGCTCATCGTTGTAAATGTGCTGAACCTTATGTTCGTTGTGACTGCGCGCAGTACCGATCCCGCGACGCATGAATCTACGCCGAATGTGGCCGCCGCCGGCGATCTCATCATTCACGCCGATCAGCCTGGTATTAAAATCAACCCGATGATCTTCGGCCTCATGACCGAGGAGATTAATCATTCTTAT